>JALWSL010000436.1 GCA_027080405.1 Planctomycetaceae bacterium | reverse complement strand
GCCGCTCTTAACGTGGGAACATTTGTGGCGGCCGGTTCGATGGTTGCCTTCTCTTATCCTCTGGTCGATTGGCTCGCCCCCGAGACGTTCAGTTTGGCGGGGGTTCAATATGTCGGAAGTGGAATTTTTTGGGCGATCGTTGTTGGACTGTTGGCGGGAATAGCCGTCGGTTTACTGACCGAATACTACACAGCCGAGGGGAAAGCCCCCGTTCGTAAAATTGCCCATCAATCCCAGACCGGGCCGGCCACAAACATTATTTCAGGTTTGGGCGTGGGGATGATGTCAACCGCTTTGCCCGTTCTCTGTTTGATTACAGCTTTGCTGATATCATTCCACTGGGCGGGGTTATATGGGATTGCCATTGCAGCACTGGGAATGCTCGCGACCACGGGCATCCAGTTGGCTGTCGATGCCTATGGCCCGATCGCCGATAACGCAGGCGGATTGGCCGAAATGGCTGAACTTCCTCCGGAAGTTCGTGAACGTACCGATAAGCTCGACGCTGTCGGCAATACGACAGCTGCAATCGGGAAAGGCTTTGCGATCGGTTCAGCCGCATTGACCGCATTGGCTCTGTTTGCAGCTTTTCGGGAACAGGCCGGGGTCGATTCGATTGATATCGCCAATCCCAGAGTGACTGCGGGGCTGTTTCTGGGAGGGATGATGCCCTATCTCTTCTCCGCTTTTGCAATCGGTGCCGTTGGACGGGCCGCTTTCGCCATGATTGAAGAAGTCCGTAGGCAATTTCGTGAAATCTCCGGGATTCTCGAAGGAACAGGCAAGCCGGATTACGCACGCTGCGTGGATATTTCCACATCCGCTGCCATTCGTGAAATGACCGTCCCGGCCTTGATGGGGGTTTTGACGCCCATATTTGTCGGAATGTTCGGCGGTGCGGAAATGCTCGGCGGTTTGCTGATCGGCGTCACTGTTTCCGGCGTGATGCTTGCCTTGTTCATGGCGAATGCTGGCGGTGCGTGGGATAATGCCAAAAAGCATATCGAAGGAGGTGAATTCGGCGGGAAAGGGAGTGAAGCTCACAAGGCATCAGTAATTGGCGATACCGTTGGAGATCCCTTCAAGGATACAGCCGGCCCCAGCTTGAACATTCTTATCAAGCTGATGAGTGTCGTTGCGCTGGTCATTGCTCCCCTTTTGGTATGAGATCGACTACGTGTCCTGTCCTCTCCTGTTATGTCCTGTTCCGGAACCGAATGTTCCCAATTTGGCTGCGTATGACATCGAGAAAGGCAGGGCTGGCAAGTCTGTGACGGTGTCACGATTACGGAAGGAGGCACGATCACGGAAGGTGGCTTCCAGGGGCTCCTTTGCGCTATGGACTTTCCCGGGGTATCCGTGTAAGGTTTGATTCTACCATATCTGTGCCTGCCGTCGTCAGACTGGTCGGTTTTCACGCTCGAGAGTAATTCGGTCTTAGATTGATCTGTTTTACTTTCCGGTTTTGTCAAATTCGAACGGGGTGTTGTACGTGGCTTTCCTGCGCGTTGTCCAAGGCCGTCGCATTGGCGAACTTCACGAACTTGTTGCAGATCGTCTGGTGCTGGGGCGGCATCCGAGTTGTGAAGTCGTTCTGGAGAATGCTGTCATCAGCAGACAGCACGCCCGGATGATGCGTCAGGGCGATTCCTACGTGATTGAAGATTTGGGCAGTCGGAACGGAACCTATGTCAACGGAGAAAAGGTCAGCGGCCTGCAGTTGCTCAAAGATAACGATCGCATCCGCATTTGTGATATCGTGTTGGAGTATCTCGACGAACTCCCACAGATCGATGCCACTCTTGCTGACGGGCATTCCGACGAAAATGCCGACCTCTCGCCTGGTTCTGTAACAATGGAGGACGATTCGTTTTATGGAGAGCTGGAATCCTCCTCTTCCATCATTACCACCATCAATGCCCTCTCTCGTTCTGTTCGCCTGGATGTTCGGCCGGAAGCCAAACTGCGGGCAATACTTGAACTGAGCAAGCTGTTCGGTCGCACAATCGATCTGGACGCCGTTTTGAAAAAAACGCTGGAATGTCTGTTTCGCATCTTTCCGCAAATTGAACTCGGTTACGTCCTTTTACTGGATCCCGATTCCAGATTGCCCGTCGTGAAGGCAGTAAGAAGTGGTTCGGGAGACGAACCAACCGATGTTCCAGTCAGTATGACGGTTGTTGAACGGGCCCTTCATGATCAGGAAGCGATTCTGTGCGAGGATATTGCAGACGATACCCGATTTCGTGATAGTGAATCCGCCTCCGCATTGCAGATTCGCTCCATGATGTGTGCGCCGTTATCCGGTTCTGATGAACAGGCTTTCGGGGCGATCCAGTTGACGACCAAGAATCTGAAAAAGAGCTTCACCCAGGACGATCTTGATCTGCTTGTCAGTGTCAGTGCCCAGGCAGGTCTGGCGATTGAAAATGCGAATTTGCATGCCGAGGTTTTGCATAGTCATGAGATTGAACGGGATCTCGAACTTGCGACGCAAATTCAGCTCGGTTTTCTTCCAAACAGACGTCCGGAATTTCCCGGTTACGAATTCTTCCATTATTACCGGGCGGCTCATCAGGTAGGCGGTGATTATTTCGATTACGTCAAATTACCGGATGGGCGTTTGGCGATCGTTGTTGCAGATGTTTCCGGCAAGGGAGTCCCGGCGGCCCTGTTGATGGCCAGGCTCAGTTCGGCTGTCCGATATCAGCTGGTCGCGCAGCCCCATCTTGGAGGGGCCATTACCGAATTGAACAGGGAATTGCAGGAGAGCACGTTGGGATTTCGATTTATTACGCTTGTTGTTGCCGTACTCGAACCCGATTCCAGCCAGATTACCCTGGTCAATGCCGGTCATCTGCCTCCCCTGTTGCACGACCGAAGCGGAGGGCATTTTATCGAAGGGGAATTTTCAGGATTACCACTGGGGATCGGTCAGGAATCTGAATACTCCGAATACCGTTGTGAAATCCCGCCGAGGGGCTCCCTGCTGTTTTATACCGACGGGATTACGGAAACAGCCAGTCCGGATGATAAACTTTTTGGTCGCAAGCACCTGCTCAACGCGCGTCCCCGAGGTGATTTTAATGCAGAAGCTCTCGTGAACCAGGTTTTAAGCGATATGACAAAGTTCTCGTTGGGAGAACCTCAACGCGATGATCGCTGCATCGTTGCCATCAGAAGGTTGCCGAATGAAACGTAATCAGAAGTTGCGAATTGTCGTGATGGCACGCAGCTCGAAAGAGCGGGTCCGTGATGCCTGGGCAAAGCTGGAACCGTTTCTTGCTTCCCATCCGGAAGTGGAAATCGCGGGAGTCGCACTGAGCCAGGATGTCGACCATGTCGCCGTAAATGCCGATCTGGCCATTGTCCTCGGGGGAGACGGCTCCCTTTTGAGGGCCTGTCGCCAATTTGGTGAAAATCAAATTCCGATTCTGGCCGTCAACCTGGGACGCCTCGGTTTTCTGGCCGATTTGACACTCGAAAACCTGCAGCAGAATTTCGATTTGATCATCAACCGGGAGTATGGCCTGGCCGAGTTGATGATGTACGAATGCCTCATCGAAAGGGCGAATGGCGATCGGGAGCATCATCTGGGATTGAATGAATTGGCTGTTTGTGTCGGAGCTCGCCCACACATGTTTGATGTGCAACTCTCGGTTGACGGCGAAATCATCACCACCTACAGCGGCGACGGTTTAATCCTGAGTACGCCGGTCGGTTCAACCGCCCATTCCCTCTCGGCCGGCGGCCCCATTCTTCAACAGGATATTCGAGCTTTCGTCATCACACCGATTTGTCCGCACACGTTGACTGTTCGCCCGATTGTCGATCGTGCCGATCGGTGTTATCGACTCTTCCTGCCGAGTGAAACGGAAGACGTGCTCGCGGTGATCGATGGACACATACACCGCCCGTTTTGTCACGGTGATGTGATTACCTTCAAACAGGCCCAGGTCAGCTGCCAGCTGATCCGCTTTCCCGGACACAGCTACTACGAAACACTGCATCGAAAACTCGGCTGGGAAGGTCAGCTCTCCTACAGCGAACCGTAATGTCCGTAACAACTGGAACTGTGATTTTGACTGTGCGGCTTTGGCCTCGCGATTTTGGCTGTGCGACTGCGACCGTAACTGTGGCGGAATGAAATCGAATCTGTTTCAGCCGCAGCGCGACCGCACCCGCGAAAAATTCCGCAGCTTTCTGCTGGAATCTGTTGGAGCCTGCCGAGAAAGGATCAACCGACAAACTCGTTGCCGACTTTCCTGGCCCGTTCCGGCTTATCGAGATCGATACCAAGCAGGATTCCGACTTCCACCAGAATATTCCAACCGGCACACATTTGAACAAAGGTGCTTAAATTGCCTGCAGAAGGTATTTTGATTGTCGGGAAAATTGTGTCGCGATCTGCGATGGCAATGATTTTCAGCCCGACGCCTTTGCCGAGAACCTCCTGGAATTTCTCTTCGGAATCTGCATACGGATCAATCCAGAGAACGACATCATCCTGGTTCATGACTTCCTCGATGCCATGAACGGCGTATGTTCCCTCCAGATAATCGGATCGCTTGCGCGTGATTTCGTTTGTTTTCAATGTCAGTTCTTCTGCCACTCCATCATTGCGACCGGCCCAGTAAATCGTGCCCGCATTGGCAATATCAGCGATCATCTGAGAATCGATTTCGAGCGCCAACGCCTCCTGCATGGCGTCGGCCAGCGTGTCCAACTGACCTGCCAGATTCGATTCGCCGTAAATGTTCTCCAACAACGCCAGATAAAAAAGTGCCTGTTCAATCACACTTTTTGTTGCAGCGACTGCTCCCTCCTCGCCGCATTCGAGAACATAACCTCTGTTCGCCAGTGATTCCAGACGGGAGTCGGCAAAGGCCGTCAGGCTGTATCGATGATTGTTACCCGCTTCCGCCAGTTTTTTGAACAGACCGATGACCTCCGCTGTCCGCCCCGAATTGGAAAGGGCAAAAACGGCCCAGTCGGCGAGTTGGTACTCCTGTGCCTGTCGGCCCGCTTCAGTATGCAGATTGATCGGGCGGCCCTGTTCCAGGGCGGTTCGCATCAGATTTTTTGCAGGAAAGATGCGACTCGAACCTTCACCCGTCAAAAACAGTTTGCCAAGTTTGGCCACTTCAGCCGCCGTTTCCTGCATGCGCGTCGTGTTGAAATGGCGGACAATTCCCGGGGTGGCAAGCATGTCACGGGTCAAACCGTATCCAGTATATTTTTCGTCGTTGGAGTTCATTTGTCGTTTTCCTTATGAGGCTTATGGAATGATTTCAAAATTATCGTGTTTGAAATTATCGCGGTAAAGACTGGTAAACAGGTAATTCGCCAATCAGTGGAGAGACGTAGTTCATAAAGGCTTTGGTCACATCCATTCCCGATTTGGCGATGAAGCGGTCAGGCATTGGACGTTCGTGGTTGGCAACATTTGCAAGTGGTTCCGTTCTCAGTTCGATACGATAGGGTTGATTCCCCTTTGAAACGCGAACTATCGAAACCATCACGCCGCTTTTTCCCTGCAACGCCAACTTGACGGCCTGCTTTCCGCAGGCGTAGGCTTCCTTGTAATCCAGCTTGACAGCCCGATCCGCCGCACACATTTGGAGCGATTCGCAAACCTGGAACTCGCCACGCCAACCGAATTCGTCCGAAATGATTCGATGCAGAATCATGGCTGCACTGGTTCCGCCCATGGCACCGAATTCGACATTGGCAAAACGATCTTTTGTCTGAGATGCGGAAACAGGTGAACCGTCCGGGTTCGTGATTCCCTCGCCACAAACAATGGAGACGAAACCATGTTTCGCCTGCATTGTTTTGACCAATGCAAGAAAATCTTCGCGGATAAAGGGACGCTCGGGAAGCAATATAATGTGCGGCGGATCACCTGCTTTTCGACGGGCACAGGCGGCTGCGGCAGGCAGCCAGCCGGCACTGCGGCCTACCGTCTGAAAAACAGTAAACTGATCGACCCGCTGCATATCCTTGGCGAGCAATCCACCCTGCAGGACAGACAGCGCAACATACCGCCCGGCTGAGGCGAACCCCGGTGTGTGATCGGTACCAAATAGATCGTTGTCAACCGTTTTCGGAACTCCCACCCCTTTCATTTCCCAGCCTTGCCGGTTCGCGTATTCGACAATCCGATGAATCGTGTCCATCGTGTCGTTACCGCCAATCATGAAGAAATAGCGAATGTTTTTTTTCTTCAACTGCTTCAGAATCGGTTCAAAATGCTCCTCCTGTAGCTTGAGGCGGGTAGACCCCAGGGCACTGCTCGGAGTCTGTTTCAGATTTTTCAGAACAGCAGGTTCGGTTTTTGAAAAATCGAGCAGTTTATTTTCGAGAACCCCTTCAATTCCGAATCGCATACCGTAAACGGTACCAATTTTTTTGCTTTTCAAAGCTGCTTCCACCACTCCAACCAGCGAGGAATTGATGACACAGGTTGGCCCCCCCGATTGCCCGACAATGGCATTTCCCGTTTGCATTTTGTTTCCTTTATTTTCACGATAGGCGAAGGTTACGTTTCTACTGCAGATAGGCCAAGCAAAGTAGAACACCTGAATAGAACATGTCAGGAGTTATCTCGTTCACATTCAGCGGTTCAATTGACCGACCCATTCAATCAGTTGCTTAATCAACTTGGTATACAAATTGCCCACCTCGATTTCTTCTGCTACCTCGCAACGGGATGTTACCCGTCCTTCTCCCCAATCGACCAATGGCCCGACCCAATGTGGAGCCAGGTCTGTCATCAACGCGGCGATTCTGCCCGGTTGCGAATCATCAATCACCAACAGGGGATCCGAACCTGCCCGGACAAGTTCGCACGTTGCCTCACCGTCCCGGAAAGAAGCATGGTAACGTTCCGCTTCCAGAAGAACAGTTCCTTCCGGTTTGGCTTTTACCTGATTGTATCCCCCAATCAGTGGAGGGCGTTCATTCCAGGGGAGACCGTCCGTGATCGGGTGCTGCAGCGGGCACCTGATAAAAACAGGTTGATCACAGTTTTTTCGGTCGTCTTTTTCTGAAATGACAACCGGCAACAGATTCCCGATTGCTGTTCCGGCCCAGTTCCCTCCCGAACCCTGGAACGATTCCCATCCGCCGATCATCATCAGGGCTGTTCCCTGCCGAACCTGCTCGACGATTTTGTTCTGCAGGGAAGCATCAACACGCTCGGCTGGATAGTCGCTGAAAATGATCAGCTTCCCTGTGCCCGCGATATCTTCCGCTTTCAGATTTGTATCGCTGGGCAGATAGTCGAATTCCCATCCTGCATGCGATAACACTCCAGCCAGATAGCTCGCTGCACTGGTCAGGCTGGTATCACCAAGGTAGAGAATGGGCTTTGACATGTCCGCATTGTAATTCCGATATCCCAACGATCAATTTCCAGCAGCCCTCTTTTACAGGAGAATTCCTGCATTGTTCGAGGCTGTCGATAGATTATTGCCAGATTCTCCAGTTCACCATCGAACTGGTATCCCTTACTGTTTTTCCCGGTCTTCGAGATGCTTTCCTGCGAACTGTCCGGCCTTGGTCATGTTGTCGAGCTGCGATTCCGATAAAGAGAAAACCCCCGACACCGTGAGTTCGATGTGGGGGGCTCGTTGATCAATTCGGGAAAGAACGTCCGGTCAATTCACTCCTGACATGTGTGTGATGAGATCCAGGACTTTGTTGGAGTAGCCCCATTCGTTATCGTACCAGGAAATCAGTTTTACAAACTGGGGGGTGAGTGAAATACCCGCTTCGGCGTCAAAGACACTGGTACAGGATTCGCCAATGAAATCGGAAGAAACGACGGCGTCTTCGGTGTATTTGAGGATTCCTTTCATCGCTCCTTCAGAAGCCGATTTCATAGCGGCTTTGATCTCATCGTAGGAGGCTTCTTTTTCCAGTCGGCAGGTCAGATCGACAACGGAGACATTGACAACCGGTACCCGAAAGGCCATCCCGGTCAACTTGCCGTTCAGTTCAGGAATCACCTTTCCGACGGCCTTGGCCGCACCGGTACTGGCTGGAATAATATTCGCTGAGGCGGCTCGTCCATCCCGCCAGTTCTTTCCGGACGGGCCGTCAGCAACCTTTTGCGTCGCGGTCATTGCGTGGACGGTTGTCATCAATCCTTCGACAATTCCGAAATTGTCATGGAGGACTTTGGCCAACGGTGCCAGACAGTTTGTCGTGCAGGAGGCGTTGGAGACAAACGTCATATCTGCACTGTATTTATCGTGGTTGACCCCCATGACGAACATTGGTGTATCGTCTTTGGAAGGGGCGGACATGACAACCCGTTTCGCTCCTCCATCGATGTGGCCCTGTGATTTTTCTTTTGTCAGAAACACGCCTGTCGATTCGACAATATATTCCGCTCCGCACTTCCCCCAGCCGATATCCGCGGGAGAACGCTCGGCGGTAACGGTGATTTTTTTGCCGTTGACAACCAGGCAGTCGCCATCGGCTTCGATTGTCGTTGAATCGGGAAGCGTGCCATGCACGGTGTCGTACTTAAGCAGGTAGGCCATGTAATCGGCATTGAGAAACGGATCGTTAATCCCCACTACATCGATATCATCCCGATCGAGAGATGCCCGAAATACAAGTCGACCAATTCTACCAAACCCGTTAATTCCTACTGTGACACTCATCTGTACATCCTCATCTTTACTGAATTGAATAAGACCTCTCGACTTGGAGATTGAGCAGACAGTATTACATCGTGTTTTGTGCCTGTCCAGTGAGTTCGATCATTTGTCTGGCCATATCAATAATCATGGATCGGTCAACGATTTTACGGGCGTGGTTTGCCTCATCGAACAGATTGATTAGCCGGTTGATGCTCGTGCAACTGAAATACTGCTACTGCGATCATTGAAGTACAGGTCGCATTGGCTGCAAGGATCGGTAGCGGGGCGGCTATCAACAGGCAGATTCCCGAACAAGACTGGAAGGGGGCATTTTCGACAGTCGCGATTCTCTTCAGGCTACGCGGCTGACAATTTTATTCTTTTCGATCGCTTTTTGAACGCCCGTCCAAACCTGAAAGAGGGAAACCGCCTGCATACATTGCATCTGCCCGGAATCTGTGTACGGACAGGTTTTGCGGTAGCTGGCCGCACACGGAACTTGCGCTTGGATCAGTTGATGATGGTTGCCCGGTGGGCCGGATCTTTCTGCCGAGGTGCATGTGAAAATGCCGACAACGGGGGTTCCCATTGCTGCAGCCAGATGCATCGGACCGGAATCGTTAGTGAGAACCAGATCCGCTTTTTCCAGAATAACAGCCAGTTCCCGCAGTGATGTTTTTCCGGCCAGATTGATCGCCGGGGCCTGGGGGACATGTTGCCTCATGGCGGCAACGATCAGTTCTGCATCGTTATGTTCCCCTTTGGTGCCGATGACTGCGATTCGCATCCCGAATTTTTTATAGGTGCGAATGGCGATTTCAGCGAACTGTGACACCGGCCAGCGTTTCGTTTCCCACTTGGCTCCCGGATGAATCACCATCAACGGGCCGGGCGAATCCTCCAACGCTTCAAGAGCGCGACTTGCCGCGTCCTGATCTGATGCCGTGATACCGAGATTGAGATTTCTGGATTCATTCTGCAAATCGAGAAACTCTGCGATACGCCAATACCGCGCGTGAGCCGGAACCGATTTTCCTGTTTCCGGAAGCAATCCATGACAGGCCCAATGGGAACATTCCCGGGCAGTTTCCAGGCCAACCCGTAGTGTCGCTCCGGTGGCAAGTGTCATTACGCCCGTTCTGAGCAGGCCCTGAAGATCGAAAACAAGGTCATAGCGACGGCTTCTCAGTCTGCGAAGAAGTTGAATCCAGCTTTTCAAACCGCCGTGTCGGTAATACGGGATGATTTCTGAAAGATACGGATGACCTTTCAGCAGGTTTGCCAGTTCACTGCGAATGACCCAATCGATCTCCGCATTCGGAAATCTTTTCTTCAATACCCCCAGCAGTGGCAATGTTTGCACAACATCCCCCAGCGCACTCGGTTTAATCACCGCGATTTTTTGGGCGGAAGATTCCTTCAACAATTGGATAAGATGGTGCTCAGAATGGCGTTCAGGCATTGATCAGTTTCGCTTATTCATTTTCTCGCAAAACAGCGGAAAGAGTCGGGATGATACCGACTTCTTTTTTAATGGGGCAAGAGGAATCAGTAAAACCCGATAGAAAGCCTTTGCGGAAGCCTGTTTGCCAGTTGACCGGGTTGAGAATCATTTCTGCTCTGCGCACAGCCCACGGCCCACAGTACCAACATCGATTGCTTTGTGATACCCTCGACGTGTTACTCTCAAGCATCGACGGGCGTGTTCCCACGAAGGATTCCCGGAAGAAAACAACAAGAAAGAAAGTAAGCATTTGTGAACGAGCAGCAGGAAGAAATGAAATCCCAGTTTGTGTATCAAAGACGCGTGGCGTTTGCGGAAACGGACATGGCTGGCATTGCACACTTCTCCAATTATTATCGATACATGGAAGAAGCCGAGCACGCCTACTACCGTTCTTTGGGGCTCAGTATTATGCACACACGGGATGATGGCGTGGTGATCGGCTGGCCCCGCGTGACCGCCCAGTGCCAGTATATCGCCCCGGCCCGGTATGATCGCGTCCTCTCGATTCACGTCAACATCGAACGCCTTGGCGCCAAGTCGATCAGTTGGCGAATGGATATTTTCGACGGAGAACAGAAGCTGGCTGTTGGCCGCATGAAAACGGCCTGCTGTCTTTGCAAGGAGGGGGGCGAGTTGGAATCGATCCTCATCGCGCCTCCGTTCTCCGAGTGTTTCGAGGAATCGCCCTTTCTGTAATCTGCAAGAGGTTGGTTCGAAAAGCCGATTGATTTTTTCCCGGGGATCCGATTGTCGGCCACTACCTCAAAACGGCGGAAAGTTTCGATTCACAGTTGGCGACAATTTTCGCGTGCAGGGCTTCGACTTCTTCTCCTGCGAGAGTTCTTTCACTCGAACGGAATAGAACACGGGCCAGGTAGGTTTTTTTGCCCGCTCCAATCTGTTTGCCTCGGTATTGCCCGGCGAAAAGAACATCTTCCAACAGTTCCCCACCCGCTTCGCGAATCGCCTGTTCCAATTGCTGCCAGGTTGTTGCTTCATCGAGCAGGAAGTTGAAATCACGTTCGCTGGCCGGAAACTGGGGCAGTGTTCGGTACTGCGGTTCCAGATCGAGCAGTTCCACGAGCGGCATCAAATCGAACTCTGCAACGGTGACGGCATCGCGCAAATCGAGTTGATCGGTCACGCTGCGATCCAATTCACCGAGCCAACCCCAACGCTGCCCGTTTAACTGGAGCTCTGCCCCACGGCCAGCCGCAAAACCTGGCACATCGCACGACGAAGCTGTCAGCAGGGCATCACGATTCACCTGTTTGACAAGTTCCTCGAGAATCCCTTTGAGGTGAAGCAAATCATGCCCGGTGACACAGCCAACGGTCAGAACCTGTTCCGCCCCGTTCTCATTCATGCCGAGAAATGTTCTGGCGATTTCATAAAGTTGAGCGTTCGCAGTTCCCGTCCGTTCATTCGCCCTGCGGGAAACGAGCAAACTCGGAATGAGGCTTGGACGCAGCAAATTTTCGAGTTTTCGGGAGGAGTGTTCCACTCGCAGCGGCGTTTCAATCTGTCGCGGATTAAACAGCTTCGATTGTTGTTCTGAAACGAAACTCATGGTAATCGATTCATAAAACCCGGCTGCATTGAATGCCTGATGCACAATCTCTGCGGTACGGTCCTGTTTCGATTTGATGGCTGCCCGAATTTTGGGAGGATCGTTCTCCGATATGCGATCGTAACCGTGGATCCTCGCCACTTCTTCGATCAGGTCGACTTCGCGCGTCAGGTCGGCTCGCCAACTGGGCGGCGTGAAACTCGCTTCCGTTTCGTTAGCCGATAGTTCCTGCAAGCCGAGTTCCCTCAGGATTTTTCGGGTTTCTTCCGGCGCGATGTCGATACCGAGCAGACGCTTGGTTTGTTCATAACGGATTGGAATCGGCTCTGGTGAATGAGCGGGGATTTCTCCGACGAGAATCGGCTCATCGAGAATTTCGCCCCCTGCGAGTTGCGTCATCAGTTCACAACAGCGGCGGTTTGCCCAGTCGAGTTGCTGAATATCGATACTGCGTTCAAACCGGAAAGAGGAATCGCTGAACTGAGAAAGTTTGCGAGCCGTTCGCCTGACAGAAAGCGGTGCGAAGTTGGCCGTTTCGATCAGCAGATCGGTTGTTGAATCGCTCACTTCAGTTTCCTTTCCTCCCATTACCCCGGCAACGGCAACCGGGCGGGAAGCATCGGCGATCACGCAGGTCTGATCGTCCAGTTCGTATTCCTTGCCATCAATGGCGACAATTTTTTCTCCCGGTTCAGCCAGGCGAACGATAATCTTTTTCCCATCCAGCCTGTTCAAATCGAACGCATGCAGCGGCTGGCCGCATTCCAGCAGAACGTAATTGGTGATATCGACCACATTATTGACCGAACGTAACCCAACCGCCTCGAGTCGGGCAACAAGCCACTCGGGACTGGGGCCAATTTGAACGCCTCGAACAACTCTGGCCATGTACTGCGGACAATGCTCAGGCACACGATTTTCGACCGAAGTAACGCTTTCCGTTTTGTCCGTTACGGGAGCAATGTTCGCTTCGGGAGTGCTCAATGTTTTATCGTAAAGGACACAAAGTTCGCGAGCCACGCCGATATGCCCCAGGCAATCCGGGCGGTTGCTGGTCACTTCCAGGTCGATCGCGAAATCATCTCCGACGGTTTCAAGACCTTCCAGATTCAATCCGGACATCATCAAGCGATCGGCTGCTTCCTCAACAGAACAATCCAGAGAAACATAATCGCTGAGCCAATTCCAACTGACAATCATGGTTATTCAATTTTTGAAAAAGAGTAAATCTGCTTTCGCAGAGCGTCGAATTTTTTATTTACGAACAGGAGAAGTTTGCGAACGGCTCGAAAATGAACGGCTCGCAAATGAACGGCTCGCAAATTTGGAAAAACAGAAAATATCAAATTGGTTACAGTTATCAGAATGATCCAGGGGTGTTGGGTGAAAGCCGGTTACCGGGTACTCCGCCTGGCGGTTTCGGCGTGGTTATTGCTGCGAAATGATTTCGAGAACTTGATCCTTCATCGCGTTATTAACCGAGATGCCACTTTTAGAATAGATGGTGGCGTTCCCTTTCAGATCAACAAAGTGCCCGCCCGATTCCTCCAGAATAGGCAGTAACGCAGCCGCGTCCCATTCACTTAAAACGGGATCGACCATTATTTCCGCCCGACCGGTCGCGACCAGAATATGCCCGAAACAATCGCCCCAGCCGCGTGACAGTTTTACGCCGTCGTGCAGTCTTTCATACGCGCGGGATAAACCGTGGGCATCCCAACGGGCTATGTTGGTGGTGCAGAAACAGCACTCATTCAACTGCGAAATTCCTGAACAGCGGGCCGGTATCGGTTCCCGATCTTTCACCTTCCACCACGCCCCCGAACCTTTCGCGGCATAGACAACTTCGTTCAACGCGGGGAATCGGCAAACCCCCATCACGCATCTGCGGGTTTCATCAGCCTCGACAATTTCCAGACCGATCAGCGATCCGAACAGGGGAACGCCATGCACGAATGATTTCGTCCCGTCAATCGGATCGAGAATCCAACGGAATTCGTTCGTGCCAATCTTCTCGGGAAATTCCTCGCCGAGAATACCGTCCTCCGGAAATGATTTTTCAAGCAGTTCCCGTATCAACAACTCGGCTCCGCGATCCGCTTCGGTGACCGGGGTGTTGTCATGTTTGGAATCGATTTGAAGATCATGATTTTGGTAGAACTTGAGAATCAACTCCTGCGCCTGTTCGGCTGCATCGAGGGCAAATTCCAATCGGGATTCATAAGCAGGGTTCGGTGTACTCATTACAATGTTGTCGTATTACAGTGTTGTTGTATTCAGGGTATGATTGTACGAAAAGTTGTCAGATGCGGATCAGGCATTCCGTAAACGATGGAGCTGCTCGCCCGCTTTTCGAACCAGCAGGATTCCCTCGTCCTCCCGGTTGGCGAACGATTCGACATCGATCGAATCGGGATCACGATAACCGAGGTTGATCGCTTCGCAATCTTCCCGGGGAACCTGCGAAGCGAGTGTCACCTTCACACGCGGTTTTTCAACCCCGTTTTCGAAAGTGCCGCTCCCTCGAACATGTGTTGAATGAGCCAGGATGCCCCGCGGAATATGCTTGAATCGATCCGCCTGTTTGACAAAGTAATCGCGGACATGATAACCAACTTCACGAATATAATCTCCGTGTGTGACCGAAATTTCCGATAAATGTGGAGCGTAAATGATCAATTCCCCACCATCGGCGATCACCGGTTCCAATTTATACATACATTTCCCGGCAACCCATAAGTCGTTATACATCTTTGGAGCACAGGAAAGAACCTGTTGGTAAGGGTGGTCGCACCATTTGATATGTACTTGTGAGGAGAGATCAGCTGCTTCGCTCCAGGCATCTTCCGGCGATCCATAAGCCAACCCGTGCAATTCACATTGCGGCGAAACAACAAACGTGAGCGCCTTTTTTTCAACCGGTATCATTGCGGCGGCTTTATCGATCACATCACGAACAGGTGTTCTTTTTACGCCAATAATGGCCGCATTGGTCAGCAGTGCACCGAGCCAATGAAAAAAATTCAGCAGTTCCGGCCCGGTAATTCCCGGGAAAAAATACTTGTTCCCGCCGGAAAAACCGACCACTTCGTGCGGAAAAACCGGCCCGACAACAAGAAGCAGGTCGTAATCATGAATCCGTTTGTTGATTTTGACGGGAACTTCTTCACTGAGCAGCCCTTGTGAAATCTCCGCAGTCTCCTGTTTTGAGAGAACCCCAAGCTGCGACAGTTTCTCATCCTGATCCCATTCGTGATTGAACAGTCCAAGCTGAAAGAAAAGTTTTTGCCTTTCCTCCGGCTTGATCCCCAGAATTTTGCACATTTCCGCTTCAGACATAGGCGGATGGGTTCCCAGTGCGAATATGACGTCCAATTTCTCTGTTACGGGCCGCAAATGGGCATGCAGTGTTTCAAACAGAAGGGGAATCGGGGCGGTACGCGTTGCATCCGGAACAAGCAAAAGCACCTTCTTGTCCGCAAAATCAGCAGGGTTCACATGTTTGCGAATCCACTGTTTCACTTCCTCTTCAGAAAGCGTCTTGTTCGCACTAAATTGCCCGCTGATCGAGCCTGTCATTTCAACGACCTCTGCTATCGCGCCCGGATGCTGTCTCCCCCGGAAAACGCGAGGTTTGTGTTAATAGTCAAAGATTGTCAGCTAACCGTATCGAGTTCAGAAAGGCGTCTCCCAGGAGTCTGCCGAACAACCGGTTTCAAGCTGATCCGGTTATGTTAGTAAAGCACGAAATTAAAAACCACTATTCGGCAGGATGACCAGATCCACCAGAAACAGGCACAGGCAGGCTCACTATGATGATTATTATGTTTGATGGTTATGCTTGACGGCTTTGAAGAATTTTCAGCGTGTAGGCCAGAGAATTGAGGCGGGTCGTGACATCATCGGCTCGTGACATAAACACGACAGGGGCAGAAGTGCCGCAAAGCATGCCCCCGAAACGTGAATCGGCAGCATACATGATCGCCTTGACGGTCAGGTTCGCACTGAGAAGATCGGGAAACAGCATCCCGTCGGCCTGCCCGACCACTTGGGAATCAATCTGTTTTCTGCTCCCGGCTGTTTGCGCATACGCCAGATCGAAAGAGAGCGGCCCTTCGACAACACTCTTCCCGTACGCACCGTTTGCCCCCTCTTTCGTCAATGTTTCCGCATCAAGAGTATCCGGTAACGCCGGGTTCACTTTTTCTGTGGCAGACATAATCGCAATTTTCGGGAACGGACACCCCAGCGATGCCGCCGTTTCGACCAGATGATTCAACAAATCGCGCTTCTGTTCCAACGTGGGAGAAACGGTGATGCCGGTATCCGTCATCAGGAACGACTGATCATCCTTCGGAATTTCCATCAACACCATCTGACAGATGATGCGTCCGGTGCGCAAACCGGTCTGTTTATTCAAGACCGCCTTCATCAAATCGGGAGTTGCCACCTGCCCCTTCATCAACAGTTCGGCATGGCCGGCGTGAATCTGCTGCAAGGCGGTAATCGCAGGAGTTCCAGAATCGATCACAGTGAAGGCGGCCAGATCAATTGTCAACTCCTCGGCCAGTTCCAGAATACGGGCCTGTTTCCCGCACAGAGTCGGTCGAACCCAGCCCCGGGACGCGGCTTCGGCCAGGGCTTCCAGAACCGTGGGGTCATCTCCACCGGCCACCGCAACACCAACCGGCTGCGATAATTCATCGGCCGATTGATACAACTCCTCAAATGTAGGTAATCGCGGCGTCTCGTTCATCAAGCTGGCCCTGTTATCCCCGCCCTCTTACTCCCCGTCCTCTGTTATTCTCCCGTCCATTGTGGCGGTCGTTTTTCCAGAAAAGCGGTAATTCCTTCCTGCGCATCGTGTGTCAGCATGTTGGTTGTCATGACATCGACCGCGTCGTTGTACGCATCGGTTTCGTTCATTGCGTATTGTCGATGAAAGGCCCGTTTGCCGACCTGATTGGTCAATCGGCTCGATTCACAAATCTTCTGACAGTACTGCGCGATGACAGGATCGAGTTCTTCCTCACTTGTCACGCGGTTGATGAGACCGATTTCGTAGGCTCTGCCGGCAGAGATCGGGGTGCCGGTGAGGAGCATTTCCATGGCGATTTTAGCGGGAATCGCCCGTACCAGTGGCACCATTGGTGTTGTGCAGAACAGACCAATTTTCACGCCCGGCGTTGCGAATTGGGCAGCCTCTGTTGCAACCGCCAGATCGCATGCGGCGACCAGTTGACACCCTGCTGCAGTCGCCATCCCGTGAACCCGGGCAATCACCGGTTGCGGCAATTGCCTGATCTTCAACATCACCTCGGTACAGGTTGAAAACAGATCGCGATAGAATTCTTCCGGTTGATCGACCATTTCGCCCAGATCATGCCCGGCACAAAAAGCGGGGCCGTTCCCTCCAAGAACAACAACCCGAGCAGACGAATTGCCGGCAATCCGTTCCAGTTCCTGCAAAATATCCTGCAGCAAACTCAACGAAAGTGCGTTTCTTTTTCGCGGACGATTCAGTGTCAGATGAACAACACCGTCCCGTTGCTCGCAAAGTATTTGAGGTTGATTGTCCATTTTATATGACTAACGGTAAAAGTTTGCGAATTGCTCTCAAATTTTAGAAGAATATCAGTTTGGTTACGGCTATCAGAATGAACCAGCCTCGCCGGGTATTTCCATTGAAAACCCGGCTCACCTGAAGATTCCCTAATCCCTGACACCTGTTTAATCCGGCAGGTCGAGTTCAATATGCAATTCCTTGAGCTGTTTTTCATCGACCGGTGCCGGCGCACCGGAAAGGAGGTCAGAGGCTTTTTGTGTTTTCGGGAACGCGATCACATCGCGAATGTTGTCGTAACCACATAACAGCATCACCCAGCGATCCAAACCGAGAGCGACTCCGCCATGAGGGGGCGCACCGTAACGCAATCCTTCCAGAAGAAATCCGAACCTTGCCTCGGCTTCTTCTTCATCGATTTCGAGCAAATCGAAAATCTTCTGTTGAATCGCCGGATCGTGGATACGAATACTGCCTGAAGCCGCTTCGTAGCCATTGACGACCAGATCATACGATTGCGCCCGCACTTTTCCGGGATCGGTTTCCAATAATTCAATATCGTCCGGATGTGGGTAACAGAACGGGTGGTGCTCCGCGGCCCAGCGTTTATTTTCTTCGTCATATTGAAGCAGCGGAAATTCGACAATCCACAGGCAGGAAAACTCTTTCGGGTCGTAAAGTTCGAGTTCGCTGCCCAATCGATTCCGCAGCGCTGCCAGCGCGGCAGAGGTGATTTCGTTTTTGTCCGCCACACAGAAGATGAGGTCGCCCGGTTTGGCCTGCATTTTTTCGATGATCGCCTGTTGATGCTCCTGCGAAAAGAACTTGGCGATGGGGGAATCGAGCCCGTCTTCCTTGACACGGAAAAACGCCAGTCCTTTCGCTCCGTAATCGCCCACGAATGCGGTGAGAGCGTCAATCATTTTTCGGGTATATTTTTCCGCGGCACCGGGAGCGACCAGCCCGCGAACACGTCCACCCGATTCCATTGTTTTGCTGAAGACACCAAATCCGCACGCTGCGGCGATTTCGCCCAGATCGGTCAGTTCCATTTCGAA
>JALWSL010000435.1 GCA_027080405.1 Planctomycetaceae bacterium | reverse complement strand
GGAAAAAGCCGGAACATATCGGCTCGTTCCGCGTGATTACTGTTTTTCCCGCCAGCGGTCAGGTGAATGTCAGCCCGCTGGATCAGACGGACGTGAGAAACAACAGTACCGGCGTCTCAACACCTGATGGAATTGCGGATAATATCTTCCGCTACGCGATTGAAGGTTCGACAGCGAAGTAGAAATGGTATTTCACGCAAAGATGCGAAGTCGCGAAGAAGAAAAGAAGAAAAAGAGATTGTTCACAAGAGTTGCCGGGATGAAAGGATGACGGTGTTCAAAACGAGGGCGTTCAAAATCAAAAAGGACAGGAACAAAACCCTTGGCGTCTTGGCGCCTTCGCGTGAGTCAATATTTTTCAGTTTGTAGTCTTACTCCGGTTTTCAATTTTTAAGTTCCAGGTTTTCACTCTGTTGGGTCACCGCGTTGGTGCGGTTGTTATGAGGCGGATCATTACGATGAATCGATTCACAAGTTCCAAATCGCTGAAAAGTTTGGCCGGGGCGGCGAAGCCGTCACCGGACAACTCGTATCCTGCAGGGGCAACACTGACCGAGATTCTGATGGCCCTGATGGTGATGGGAATCGGTCTGGTTTCGGTCGCTTCACTGTTTCCGATTTCGATGTTGCGTTCTGCCCAGGCGACAAAACTGACCAACGGGGTGCTGTTGAAATTGCAATGCGAGGAATACATCCAAGCACTGCCGGGGCTGGCACGAAATAACTATGACCCAGGCTATCCGGTCTTCAATCAGAGCGTCTATCCTTCTGAAATCGATAATGTTTTGGCCAATGTCGAGTTCACTCCCCGCTCCGTAGTCTGGCCGCGGCATTCAATTAAAAACCCGAATATATTGGACAATCTGAAAAACAGCCTGCCACTTAATGTCGTTTCTGTGGTTGACCCACTCGGTGCCTCATTCAGTTCCGGAACAGCTGCCCTGTCTTACGGAAAAGATTTCTACGGTCTTCATACCATCACCCCCCTGTACTATGCTGCCGATCGCAAGAACGGCGGTTTTAATCTGGCGAGTACTTTCCAGAAAAATCAGGCGTTTTCGATGTTCGGTTCGAATGATAGCTGGAAGCAGTTCCTGTCCTCCATCGAAGTAACTGGTGGGGGAGCCGGAGCGACGACAGTCACATTGAATGATGTCAAAACGGCCGACGTGACCGAGTTTGGAAACGCACTCACTGCGGGATCGTTGGGACGGATTGTATTGGTCGATATTAGCGGAAAGCAGTCGCATGTCAGCCTGGTGACTGGAGTTTCCGGCCAGACGATTACTTTTTCCGCCCCACTTCCCGAGAACGGTCTGTATGGTGCCATTTCTGAAGTGCGGCTCGAACTGTTTGAATCCCGTTACACCTGCATGGTGACGTTGCGCAAACAACTGGTTTCTCTCGGTGCAGATGGATTGCCGGGAGTGGCTGGAAAAGACGACGACAATTCAGATGGGGACAACGATTTGGTGACAGGTGCGGATGGCCTGAACGAAGTCGGTTGGCCCGGGTCTGACGATGTGGTGCGGATTCTGGGGGGAGACCTGGTCGTCTTTTTCCGTCGGGACTTTTCCGCCATCGGAGAGCAGGTCTACGGAGTTGAGAATCTGGTAAAAGGGCAAGTAGGAATTCAGCCGCAGGAAGTTCGCATTCGCTGGAAAAGTGCAGAACCGGATGCGAAGCCGCGGATCCGGCAGGGCGGCTATGTTTTTGATTCCCGTAATGGCTACTGGTATCAGATACGAACCGTTATCGAAGAAGATCGGGCAGTGCCTGCGGCGCGGTTGGCGGCAACACAATGGATTGACAGCAGCAATGACCGTGAAGCGGTGATCATGCTTGATCGATCTCCGGAAGCAACGGGGCAATTTTTAATGGTGCCGGAAAACGTCGTGGAAGTTTTCGAGTTCTCTGCATTTTGATTCGTTTTGTATAAGTGGGGCGGTGAAGTCTGTGGCTGGGCTAATTGAGGGAAGTGACAATGCGTAAGGAAAATTCATTCCATCTCAAACCGGGACACCACATAAGCCGGGCTGCGTTTACGTTGCCGGAAATGCTGGTAGCCGTTGGGTTGATGCTGTTGGTAATGTCCATGTTCGCGGAGATATTTTCTCTGGCAGTAACAGCAATGACAACCCAGGTTGGCCTGGCGAAAAACGACCAACGCGCACGCACCGCCTTCGTTGTGATTGACAACGATTTGAAACGGATGTCGTACCGCCCTATCGATGGTCAGCAGGGGATCGTGCCTCTGGTTCCCGGTTTGAGATACAAAGGAGAAGACGCCGCACCACAACAGCAGGGGTACATCTATTACTCGGAAAATAACCCGCTGGACGATACCGACGACGTTCTGCAATTCACCATCTACGGAAGTCAGGATAACAACCGTTACCCGGAACAGAATCTGAGCTACTATGGCAGAGCCAAATCACTTTCCACCAATACGGCAGTGCGCGATCAACCGGACTGGGATGATGGAACGCCGGGAGATAATGTCTCCATCTCCAGGCAGGCCGAAGTGGTCTACTTTTTGCGGCACGGCACTCTCTATCGTCGAACATTGCTGTTGCGGAAGGCGACGGCAATTCCCAATAACCTTCAGGAATATGATGGCACCAATGATCAAAAGCTGGCTCAACCGGCTGTTTTCAGTGGAGGCAACCCGGTTGATTTGATGATTGGGTACAGCGGGAACTTTTACTCCGATTTCGATTACTCTGCCCATTTCGGAACCTCTCCCTATGATGCCGATTTGACACCACCGCCGGGCTCACCAAACCAGGTGGCGCTGTTTCACGGTAGTCTGAGCAACACCGGTGCCAACAACTGGCCGCTGGGAGTCCCGCATTTCCGATTCGGACATCACCCAGTCGTTGGCATTCCTCGCGAATATTTCTCTACCGGAGGGGTCGATTACTTTTTCGCTCGTTACACTCATGAAGAGACCTCCAACGCCAACTTCCAGTATCCGGCAAACAATTCGGGTAACGTTTTCACCCGGAATGATTTTGATCTTGCATTTTACATGAACACGGGGCGGCTTGATCAATTTGCAGGCGGTTCCCGCCGTGGCACCGACATCCTGATGAACAACGTGCACAGTTTCGATGTTGAAATCTGGGACGAACGCGCCAGCCGGTTTGTGGATATCGGTTCAACCGAGGTTGCGGGACAGGACTTTTCGACCGTCAATAATTTGAACCCCAATTATGGACCGATCAAACCGAATCGCGCGGGGCCACTGACATCAAATCCCGATGAAGTGAACGTCTTCGACACCTGGCACTCGTTGACATCGTCTCAACTCGCCTCTCTCAACGCATCTGTTGTAGGAACAGGCCAGGCTCCTTATGTGCCGAAGGTAACTTCGGCTACGATCCCGGATTGGCAACCTGACCACAATTACGCTGTTGGCGACCGTGTTGTCCCGTCAAACGGTTATCGATCAAATCCAGCCAATAATTACAGTTGGATCAACCAGGCGATTTACTTTGTCTGTGTTTCAGCAGGGTGGTCTGCAGAACTCCCAGCCGACGAACCTGCCTGGACCAGAGATGTCACCGCAACGGGAACCATCCCCGATGGGCCGAACACAATTCCGGGACATACACTACCGGTTGCACAATGGCAGGTTGTCGATAACCGCAGGCCGATCAAGGCGTTACGGATCATCATTCGTTTTCACGATCCCAACAGCGATCAGATGCGGCAAGTAACATTGGTGCATTCGTTTAATGAGGACTTGCAATAGGCGTTAGGTATTGCGTTGGGCGTTAGGGAAAGAAAAAGAGAAAAGAAGACAGGTTGGGAAAGCTGGTTTTGAGAAAGAATGTTCATTCCTGAAACAGAGTCTGAATGAAATCCCTGGCGTCTTCGCGTGAGCCAATTTCAAGAGTAAAAAGTTAAAACCTGGGCGGGCATGTCTGAGGTGATCCAATGAGAAGTCGAGCGACCAAGCTGGAATGCGAGAGGCAAAACAGAAATTTTGGACGAACATCAAAATGGGGGCTTTCTGTTTCTGACCGTAAAGGGGGGGCGGTGCTTATTGTTGTCATTGCGATGACGGGAATGCTCGCCTTTCTGGGAATGTTTTTCTACTCCTTCATTTCGGCAGAACGAAACAGCGCCTCGATGTTTGCGGTTTCCACCCGTGAAATTACCGAGAGTGATTATTTTGATTTCGCGATGCAGCAGGTGTTGATCGGACCGACAGATGATCTGCGCAGTTCCGCGTTGTATGGGCGGAAGTATTCGATGATTCCGAACATGCTCGGCAGTTTTGGGCCCGATTTGCGCCCCACGAACATGCAGCCTTTTACCGGCTCCGGTATTAACGTGGTTTTTCAGGATACGGATAACGACGGGATCCCTGATTCGGGTTCCTCTGCGTTCGGCTTCGACTACAACGCCGACGGTATTGCGGAGGATTCGGACAAGGATTCGAATGTTTTTGATCCGACAACAGGCGGAACTTTTGATGGCGACGACATCGTGATCAATTTCAGTCCGGCGGCCAATCCGGCAGTTTCCGGAGGTACGACATACCCTGTCAGTCCACTCGGGTTCACAAACCATCCGAATTTTGTCCCTGATTTCGAACCGGACGCCGGGTATACGTATCCGGATATCAACAGCATGTTTCTGGGGTATTTCTCGTTGATTGATGTCAATCCGGATCCTGCGGTAGAAACATTGCGACGGGTCTGGATTCCCTCTTTCCATCGGCCACAGTATTTGCCTCGGGATGAAACCATTGATATTTACACGGATCCCGTTTATCGAAACCGTGTGCTTCGCCCTCACAAAGAACATGTGATTCGCCTGCGTTATCGCGATCCGGGCAATATCAACAATGTACTTTCCAAGACTGTCAAACGGTATGTGGCGGCGGGCGGGTTTGATCCTGTTACCGGAACAACAGGGCCAGCGAACGGTTTTCCGTTTCCGAATTTCAACTCCGGTTCGGGAGGGTATGAAGCGGGAATATGGAC
>JALWSL010000434.1 GCA_027080405.1 Planctomycetaceae bacterium | reverse complement strand
GTTGGGTGACAGGATTGTTTCTGAGTCGGTCCGATTCACAGACAACAGAAGATTCGTAACCTGAGGCATATAAAAGCATCTCCAGGAACGGAACCCGCCCTGATTCAGATATGCTCAATTGACTGGGCAAAAAAGTTTTTTGCAGGGACACAAACAGAACTCGCCGGGAAGGCCCGCTTTTTCTGTTCAGGTGAGGCCTGAAATTGGAACGCCGTTATAGACGGGAACAGGGCGGTCGAGCAGGTCGTTCCAATGTGATTGGGCGGGTATCCCGAGTGATTTGTAGATTGTAGCAGCCAGATTTTCGGGTGTTTGGGGATCACTGATCGGCTCGCCGGCATTTTTGTCGGTGGCACCAATCACGCGTCCTCCCTTGATTCCCCCACCTGCAAGGAAGACGGACTGAACTTTCCCCCAATGATCACGCCCGGGAAGTTTGTAGGCTGAAGGGAGCAGGGAAATTTTCGGTGTTCTTCCGAATTCACCGGCCATCACAATCAGCGTGTCATCAAGCATCCCACGCTCATCGAGATCATCCAGCAAAGCAGAAACAGAGCGGTCCATAGGTGGGAGCAGATAATTTTTCAGGTGCGGAAAAGCATTGCCGTGGGTGTCCCAGGTTTCGTTGTTTCCCAGATTCACCTGCACCAGACTGACACCCGCTTCCACCAGTCGGCGGGCCAACAACAGTGACCAACCAAAAACGTTTCGACCGTATCGATCCAGCGTTTTGTCTTCTGCCTTGGTCACATCGAAGATGTGCTTCATTTTTTCATCCATCAGCATTGAAATAGCGCGTTGCTGGTAACGATCGAAATTGTCCATTTCCTGTAATTGCTGAAGCTGTTTCTGCTGTGCGTCAATTTGATGCAACAGATCCATCCTCGCTTTCACACGGGAAAGTTGCATGCCTTCAGGAATAGAGAGGCTGGGAGGCTGGAATTTCAGCGAGTCCGAGTGCATTCTCCCACGAGCATGATGGAATTCGTATTCAGGCCATGCCCCATAGGATTTCGGATTGTACGGCGAAGCCTGAAGAAAGAAGGGGTCGTATCGGGTTCCCATGACTCCAGCCATTTGACCCGGGATAACCCGCCCGGTGCGGTGGATCATTTTATCAGGCAGGATGATTGCCGGGGGAAGGTTGTTTCGAGCAGGGAGCAATTGCCCCGTAATTGCAGCCAGAGAAGGGTGATCCGTCGGTCTGGGCATGGAAGGGTTAAACCCCTGGGGCAACTGGCTTCTCCCGGTGAGCATGACCATGTGCCCGGCTGAATGTTCGCTATGCGGATGTGTGAGACTTCGCACGAGCGACCACTTGTCGCTACGTTGCGCCAGCATCGGCAGGTGCTCGCATATTTGTAGACCCGGAACTTTGGTTGAGATCGGATCGAATTCCCCGCGAATCTCAGCCGGTGCATCCGGCTTCAAATCAAAACTCTCCTGTTGTGCCAGCCCACCAGAGAGAAAGATGTAAATAACCGATTTGTGAGTTTCGGCATTCAACGTCCCGGCACGGAGCTGATGCAAATGATTCATGCCCAGTCCGAGCAGTCCAATGCTACCGGCTTGCACCATCTGCCGGCGCGTCAGATTCGGATGGCACATTGAATGGCCGGCTGCTTCTGGCATGGAATCCCCTCTATCAATTGTCTCTGGATAATATTCCGGCGGCGGCATCAGTCAGTGGAAATTGTACAACCAATTCAACAAAAAATGAAAGATTTATTCTGTTCAAATCAGGAATATCAGGAATCGTTCATAGTAATGGAAAATTCCAGGTAAAGCAGGAAATGCATCCATCACTTGCTGCGGTGCGGAGGGATTGCTTTGGTTTTTCCTGCGCCCATTTTCAGGCCGGGCAACACCCGGTCGGCTGTGGTCTTGTTGAAATTGAAAATGGTGTATCCATCCGCCCCCAGTTTTCGCGTGATCTCAATTTGTCCTGCGACGCGATCTGCCGGCAATGTTGAACGAGAGGACGATGCTCCTATCCCCGGATAAAGTCGACATTTTCCATCAATCAGCCTTTTCTGTTTTTCAATCCAGGTTGCGAATTGTTTGTCATCCCCTGTGTAATCCATCGGGCAGATGAAATCGAGATACCCTTTTTCTACCCAGAGGGGCCAATCCTGGGCAACCGTTTCGCGGGCAGAAGGCTGTTCCCGAAAAACTGCCGCGGAAATTTTAATCTGCGGTTTTATCCTGCGGGCTTCCCGGCTGACCGCTTCAACCAGTTTTGTGATCTGTTCGCAGCGAAAATCGGTATATTCCTTCTCGAGTGGACCACCCCGAAAACAGTCTTTCGGCCAATTTTTGACCTTCAGATTTCTTTCTTTTTCAAACAACTTTCGACTGAAATCATCAAATGACATATTCCCGCCGGGATAGCGGATGTAGTCGAAATGGATCCCTGCGACATCATATTTTCGAACGACCTCCAACATCGCCTCTATTTCCATCTTCCGGTTCTCGGGATGGGCAGGGTTAAGCCAGGGCTGTTCCACTCCGTTGATATCCACCTGCAATCGCCCCTCTTTTTTCATCCGAGCCAGAAAGTCTTCCGTACCGTAGTGGGAACATCGAAAGTTGACTTTCCAAACATGCACTTCGATGTCATATTTCTTTGCGGCGGCGACACATTGTTCGATCTGATCCCCGTATTTTTGAAATGTCGCACTGCGTGGAAGAACATCGCTGGCGTAGTGTGCCGCATCTCCCCAGAGCATGTTGGGGAGAATCATGTTGAAACCTGCTGCTGAAAGTTCTTTCATTGAACGCTCCCAGTCTCCAGCGTAGGCACCAGTTCCCGCATGCTCCCAGAAGGCGCGGGCTTCTATCGGTTTGCTGGCTACTGTTTTCAGAAAGGCTTCTTCACGAATCTTGCGAAAACGCTTGGCCGCAGCCAACGCTTTGGCTCCCTGTTTCGCGTTCAACAGCTCAGGAATTTTCGACAGAACTTTTTCCGACTGCTCCAGTTCCCTCAATCCGGATTCTCCAGCGAGTTCTCGAATTCGCCGATACAACTCTCGTTCGTTCTGACAATTTCCAATTTGTATGGCCTGCTCCAGAGAACGCCCGACGATTTCCTTCCAGAGGCGTGGCTCCAAATATCCAAACAGGGCGAGCATCATCGCTGTTTTGTTTTCCCAGTCCTCCCGGGTCGGGATATGACTGAAATAGATGCCCCGATCACTTTGAAGCATTGCTGGCTTGTGTGTATTTCTTCCCGCTTCATCAAACCAGTAGGCAATCGGTTTCGCGTGGTACCCAACGGGTTCGCCGGTGGTGATGTTCCAGGAATTCTGTTTGACTATTTCAGGGAGTCCATCAATGGGAACATTTTCAAAATGGATGGCGGCAAACTGCGGTTCGCCTTTTTTGGGTCGGTAGTAGGTGTCCTGCCTGATACCAAAATTGACCGCAATCGCTGAAGGGATTCGATAGCAAATAAACAGCTTTCCTCCCCGCTTCATGAAACGGTTCAGCACCTCACACGCCTGTGGGCTGATTGTTGGATTGTGGGGCAGAATTGCCAGTTTTCGGTTGCCCAGGCTGCCAATTTGAAGAGACGATTCCGTCACGCGGTCCGCCTTTATGTTGACCGTTGCCAGGATCGCTTCAAAAACATCTGCCACCTGAAACGACGTGAGTGTCTGCTGGTTCTGTTCATCAGGGACAATAATGGCGATGTAATTCGAACCGGCTGCCATGTGACGTAAAAGAAATTTCGGTGATTGATTCGCTCCTTTCCATAGGGAAAGGCGAATTCCATCAATCTGATTCCAGCCGGCCGGTTCCCCTTCCTTGCGAAAATCCTCTTTGTTGAAAACCAGTTGTTTCCATTCCGTCGAATCGACAATTGCGCTGGCCGTGTACCATCCTGCTCCACTTCGAAAGTAAAGACTCAATTGTTCTCCCGAAGGTCGGTTCAATAGCCTGATATCAACATGAAATCGGCTAAAGGCGCTGAGATTTTTTTTCAATTCCCGGTCCAGCGTCAATCGTTGTGTCGTTTTTTTCTGGTTGGGGGGAGTTTCCACCTGAAACAGTGTTTGATTTTGAAAAGGAATCACTCTGATAGCTGAACTGCCCCACTGAGCTTTCCAGACCGCTTGTGCGGCGGTGCTGTTTTTATATTGAAAGGGATCAATTTTCGACTCAAGGCCACCAGTTCCAAGATTGGCAATGAGCATCATTAAAGCTGAAATCTGAAGCATGACGACTACTATTCTGGTAAAATGTTTTCACTGGTGGAGACAATTCAGCGGTCTCTGTTTTATGTTTCATTCAGAACGTAAATAACCGTCGAGTCGGTCAAATTGGATCGACTTGCTCTGTTACTCTCGCCGATGAAAGTGCGTCTGTTTGAAGTTGACCGCCTTTCGGCAATTCGTATTTATGCCAGCACCGCGAATTCCGTAAATTGTTGACTGGAGAGCCGCCCAGCCCATTCTGGCAGGACCGGTCACGGATCACACGAGTGTATGATCAGGTCGGTTTGTTTTCAACAAGCGTTCCTGAGGCCGAGGTTTGATTCACTTCGCTGGAGTAGGGCCAACGCAGAATGAATTTGGCTCCGTGCTCTGGCTCACTTTCAACCTGAATGTCGCCAGCATGTTCCTGCAGGATTTTCAAACTGACCGCCAAGCCGATTCCCGTCCCGCGACTCCCCTTGGTAGACTCGAAGACCTTGAATATTTTCGATTTCAGCTCATCGGGGATGCCCGGGCCGTTATCAGTTACCTCGACAATCAACTGTTTGAGTTGATCGTCAAACCTGGTGGCAACAATGACCTTTCCTTCGCCTTCGGTCTGCTGGGTGGCGTCAATGGCATTGCTGATGATATTCAAAACTGCCCGATGAATTGCTTCAGGATCAAAGGAGGAATCGGGGATATCTTCGCCGGGTGTAAAGATCAGTTCGGTTCGGGATTCCTGTGCGTAAGATTCCATCAATTCAACGACATCGCCAACGACGCTATTGAGCGAGGATATTTCAATAC
>JALWSL010000433.1:1029-5019 GCA_027080405.1 Planctomycetaceae bacterium | reverse complement strand
AAGATAACCACTGCGCGGTCGAATTCTTTGAAGCGGTCAAACGGAGCAAACAGGAATGCCCCGGTGCGAAAACGTCGGGCGGTGTCAGCAATGTCTCGTTTTCGTTCCGGGGAAATAATGTCGTCCGGGAAGCGATGAACGCCGCCTTTCTGTATCACGCCATTCAGGCGGGGCTGGATATGGGAATCGTCAATGCGAGCCAGCTCGAAGTTTATGACGAGATCGACAAGGAACTGCTCGAGTATATTGAAGACGTGCTTCTCAACCGTAGAAACGATGCCACCGAACGCCTTGTTGATTATGCGGAGAAAATCAAGGACCGGAACAAGGGAAAAGTTTCGGATGCAAAGAAAGCGGAGTGGCGAAACGGCACCGTCGAGCAGCGACTCGAACACGCCCTGCTGAAAGGAATAACGGATTACATCGATGAGGATACCGAAGAGGCACGCATCAAATATGGTCGTCCGTTGGAAGTGATTCAGGGGCCGCTGATGGACGGCATGAACGTGGTCGGCGAACTGTTCGGGGCAGGAAAAATGTTTCTGCCCCAGGTCGTGAAATCGGCCCGCGTGATGAAAAAATCGGTCGCCTATCTGACCCCGTTCATGGAAGCGGAAAAAGCGGAAGCCGGTTCCGGTCACCGCGGCGTTTTTCTGATTGCAACGGTCAAGGGGGACGTCCACGATATCGGCAAAAACATTGTGGCTGTCGTTTTGAAATGCAACAATTTCGAGGTGATCGATCTGGGCGTGATGGTTCCTGCCGAGGTCATTCTCGATACCGCGATCGAAAAAGGAGCCGACGTGATCGGGCTGTCCGGCTTGATTACGCCCTCACTCGATGAAATGATTGCGGTCGCACAGGAAATGAAACGCAGGGGAATGACGACGCCTCTGCTGATCGGTGGAGCGACCACGTCGGCCAAGCATACAGCGGTGAAAGTTGCTCCTGAATACGATCATATTGTCGCCCATTGTGGAGATGCCTCCCAGGCGGTTCCTGTGGTCGAAGCGTTGATCGATCCGGAAAAACGGGAGGAATTCGACAAAAAAAACCGAGCCGAACAGCAACGGGATCGCGACATGTTCGGCAAACGCCAGCAGCGAAAACTCGCCTCCTACGAAGAGGCGTTCAAACGGCGATTCGCAACCGACTGGGAAACGGTTGACATCCCGACCCCCGCCTTCACCGGCCTGAAAGTGCTGGACGATTTCCCGTTGGAGAAAATCCGGGAGTATATCGATTGGTCGCCCTTTTTTCTGACCTGGTCGTTGCAGGGAAAGTACCCGAAGATATTCGACGATGCCATCGTCGGTGAAGAGGCCCGAAAATTATACGACGATGCAAACGCGATGCTCGATAGAATCATCGCCGAAAAGTGGCTGACCGCAAAAGGGGTTTACGGTTTTTGGCCCGCCAATTCCGAACGGGATGACATTATCGTTTACAATCCGAAGCAGGTGGATAAGGAACTGATGCGTTTCCCGATGTTGCGGCAACAATGGGAACGCAAGGGGCAGAAAGAGTTTCGGTCTCTGGCCGATTACATCGCCCCGCTCGATTCCGGTCGCAAGGATTATCTCGGCGCGTTCGCTGTCACCACCGGGCTGAATATCGAAAAACAGCTCGACAGGTTTGAAAAAGAACATGACGACTATCAGTCGATCATGCTGAAATCGGTTGCGGATCGATTGGCAGAAGCGTTTGCGGAATGTCTGCACGCCCAGGCACGAATCGATTGGGGATTCGGCCAGGATGAAAAACTTTCCAACGACGAACTGATCGCCGAAAAATATCGGGGCATCCGTCCCGCGTTCGGCTATCCCGCCTGTCCCGATCACACCCCGAAGTGGAAGCTGTTCGAACTGCTCCAAGCGGAAAAAAATGCTCATATCACCCTGACAGATTCCCTCGCGATGTGGCCCGCTTCATCCGTCAGCGGCCTGTATTTCGCCCATCCGGAATCCCGTTACTTCTCGGTCACCCAAATTACCGAAGAGCAACTCGAAGATTACGCAAAACGCTCCGGCATGGAACTCGAAGAAGCCCGAAAATGGCTCTCCCCCATTCTGGGCTGAGTTGCTCGGCTGGATTATCAACCGGGTAGTTCAGGCGGGATGTCTCCCGTGATGTGGTCAGGCCTTGAAACCAGCCAAACAACGGTTATAACTGGTTATAACTGATGTAACAGACAACCGGGGAAACTGTCGGGAATCAGAGCGTTTTTCGCAGCGACAGTTCCCGTAGCACGGGCCGGACAAACATTTATTCCATCATATGCCCATCGTTATATACCCATTAAAGTGCAGTATACGGCAGAATGTAGGACGATGCAGAATACTGCTCGTCATTCTTTTTCCGGGAGGGTTTCAGTCATCACCGGTCAACAGGAGAGGGTAATCGGCCTTGGGAAATCGGCCTGAAATATATGCTCCAGAAATGCGGGTGACCCGGTATGACCGAGTCAGTTCCGGCATGGTGGCCATTGTTGTCGGCCTGGCGGTCGCCCTGCTTGCGTTGGTTTCCATCTGGATGATGAATCGTACCAGTGATGTCGAATCGCTGGTTCCGGTCGAAATGATCGAGTTCCCCGGAGGAGTCGAGGACGGAGCAGTGGATGAAACATTGCTTGTTGAATCTCCCGAGGATCCCGTGCCGGATGCGGCTCCGGAAGAAACGGATGAGGAGATGGAAGTGGAAGAAGTTTTCGATTCCGTCACCGAACTGGCCGACGTTTCCGCCGAACAGATGCTGAAACAGTTCGAATCCGACACGGTTTCCAGTGGAACTCCCGGCAGCCGGGAGGGAACCGGCAGGCGAGCCTTGGGCATGGATGGCGGACAGGGAGGTCTACCGGCCGAACAGCGCTGGTTTATCCAGTTCGCTGACCAGAACAATATCCAGGAATACGCCAAACAGCTCGACTTCTTCGGCATTGAACTCGGCACCATCCTTCCCACCGGGAAACTCGTCTATCTTTCAGGACTCAGTCAGCCCAAACCGAACGTCCGGGAGACAACATCCGGAAAAAACGAAAAGCGGATGTATATGACCTGGCAGGGAGGAAAGTTGAAGCAGGCCGACCGGACGCTGTTCAAAAGGGCCAATATCGATGTCTCCACATCACGGGTGTTGCACTTCTATCCACGAAAAACCGAACTTCTTCTGGCGAGACTCGAACGCGACTATGCCAACCGGAAAGTTTCCGATATCCGCAGAACCTACTTCGTCGTTGAAAAGAGTCGGGACGGGTATCGCTTTCGCGTGACCCGGCAATCGTATTTTCGATAACTCCGCCAATCTCGTGCCGGCCCCTACCACCATAAAGAAATGCAAAACATGCTGAAAAATATTTTTCTTGCCTGTTTCTTTTTTTTCGCGTTTCTTACGCCATTGGAAGCACAGGCGAAAGGCGTGACCGGTGCTTTTCTCCAACTGAATGCCGCAAACAGCAAAGCCGGGCAGGCGTACTGGAACCGCCAGATGACAGGTTTGAAAGAACTGGGGATGGACACGGCTATCGTTCAGTACGTTGCTTACGATCGGTTCTATCACTATCCCACGAAAATTGAGGGAATGGTTCCTGCCAATGAGGATGTTATTATGCAGATCCTCAACGCAGCAAGAGCGGTGAAGATCAAGGTTTTTCTTGGCCTGCAGATGGATGGTCGCTTCTGGAAGCAGAAGTTCGATTTACAGAAAAGAATTACTCTGAACATTGCCACGATGAATGAGTTGCATCAACGCTATGGGGCTCATGCCGGTCTGGGGGGATGGTACATTCCGGAAGAGATCGACAATGAAACCGCAAACAGGGAATATGCCGATGAACTGCTCGAATACATCGCCCGACTCTCAGCACGAGCGCGAGAACTTCCGAAGTTACCCGTGATGATCTCTCCTTTTTTCAGCAAACAGGGAAACCCCCGGGAATATGCAGCCTGGTGGGACAACCAGGCACTCCCCAAAATCAAGGTCGATATCCTTGCG
>JALWSL010000433.1:0-1019 GCA_027080405.1 Planctomycetaceae bacterium | reverse complement strand
TTGCAGGATGGCGTGGGCACGCATCGGGTTTCGCTCCGGGATTTGAGGCCGGTCTATTCGGCGCTTTCCACAGTTATGAAGCGACACCAGGTGCAATTCTGGGCGAACATCGAAGCGTTCGATCAGACCGCGGGTTGGCCCGTGAACAGCGATCCGTGGGCCGCTCAACCAGCCGCTTTTCGTCGATTCAGGCAGCAGTTGAAATTGACCGGGCCATTTACCTCAAAAACCGTTCTGTTTGAATACACCCAATACGTCTCTCCGGAAAAATCCAGGCGGGCAAAATTGCTTTTCGATGCGTGCAAAAAGGAATTCGCCCGTCAGAAGTAACGCCGGAAGCAGTCTTGATGACGCCGGAATGCGGGCCGTCCGGTCTGCCTGATTCCACTGGACTGCAACAGAAAACAGTCAGCAACGGGGACAAATTGCAGCGGGGCTGAATGATCCTGGATGGTTCTGCTGTGTCGATATGGTTTAGAAATCGTACCACATACCGAAGCCGATCAGCTCTTCGTAATCGCCCAGAAATTCGTACTGCAACGATTGTCCCTGGTAATACTGCAGACCGATCCGAAACAGACTGGTCGATTCCTGGCTACGCCATTGCAAGCCTGCGACAACATTGACACCGCCACTGAAATTGACTTCCTGACGGATTTTGGAAGCCACGGCGAAAAACGGTTTCGGATGTCGAACCGGGCAACATTCTGCCGGCGCAGCAGGTGAGTAATCGACACCGAACTGGAAATGCCAAGGCTCTGAACCACCACTGGTGTTATAGGCATACTCGGCATCTGCATAAACTCGCACATCGGGAGTCACGAAGTACCCACCACCGAGCAGAAAGGAGTCTCGCAAATAGTTGATCCGCACAAATCCCGGATTTCTCAACATGAATTCGTCACCCGCATGCGAACTGAGATGGCTCCACTCGAACTTCATTTGCATCGGGCCTTTTCGCCAGGTGATCGGAACACCGACACGAAAATCAACCGCTTCCAGATCTCCCTGTTCATTCA
>JALWSL010000432.1 GCA_027080405.1 Planctomycetaceae bacterium | reverse complement strand
GCGCCGATTTGACCAGTGGACGTCCGTAAGACGTACGACATTTTCCACACAGGTAGAACCTCCGACTGAATTTTTCCATTCTGGCGGAGGTTTTTTTGTTAGCCCGTTTGGCTTCCTGCGTTTTGCTGGTTATGATGCAGTCTGTGCCGGGTCGCACCTTTTTTTTCTGCCCAAATTCATAAAAAATATTTCGGAACCCCACCCGATGGCGGAATTGCATCACGAATGCGGCGTTGCCGCGATTTACCATCTCATGCAGGATGGTATTTCCCCGCTGGCTCCACAGAACGATCCGAATTGTGTCGCCGGTTTGATTCCCAGACTGCTGCTTGATATCCAGAATCGCGGTCAACTTGCAGCCGGGATGACCAGTTTCAACCCGAAACGGAAGCAGTTGATCAAAACTTACAAGGATATCGGCAGCGTCAGCGAAGTTTTCCGTCTGGGGCGCAAGGAGAAGGCGGAAAGGATTATCAAAAAATACAACGGACAGGCTGCGATCGGCCATGTGCGTTACGCAACCTGTGGCACCGATGATCGCAGTTATGCGCAACCTTTCGAACGTTCGCATGTACAGAAATCGAAATGGTTCAGTTTTGCTTTCAATGGCCAGTTGGCCAATTATCAGCAGCTGAAAGAACAGATTGAAAGGCAGGATGATTTCCATCTGGCTCGGGAAACGGATACGGAAATCATCATGCACCTGCTTTCCCAGGATTTTTCCATTCATGGGCGGGGTGATCTGGTCGGCACGATGTCGCGACTTGCCCGGCAGTTTGATGGTGCGTACAACATTGTTTTCCTGAACGCCCGGGGCGATATGTTCATTGCGCGGGATCCGCTCGGCATCCGCCCTCTGTGCTACGCTGTTGAAGGGCCGCTGTTCGCTGCAGCAAGCGAATCGGTCGCTCTTTGGAATCTCGGGTTCGATGTCGATAATATCAAAACACTCCAGCCGGGAGAGATGATTCTCATTCAGCACGGGAAGCTGACGAAACATCGCTTTGCTGAAAGTCCGCGCCAGGCGCATTGCTTTTTCGAGTGGATCTATTTTGCCAATGTCGCCAGTACGCTCGATGACCGCAGCGTTTATCTGTCGAGAACCAACTTGGGGGTTCATTTGGCTGAACAGGAAGAACTGCCGATCGATAAGGACACCATTGTTGTTCCTGTTCCCGACACGGCCAAACCGGCCGCTTCGGCGATGGCCTATGAACTGAATCTTCCCTGCCTGGAAGGGTTGATGCGCAACCGTTACGTTGGCAGAACATTCATCGAATCGAAGAACAGAGCTGATAAGGTCCGCACCAAATTCACTCCACTTCCGGAAGTATTTGAGGGGAAAAAAGTGATTCTGGTGGAAGATTCGATTGTCCGTTCCACGACGATGCGGGGGTTAATCGACCAAATCAGAACACGGGGCAAAGCGAAAGAAGTGCATGTCCGTGTTGCCTGCCCGCCGATTATCGCGCCCTGTTTTTACGGCATCGACATGTCGAAAATCAGTGAACTGTTCGCCCCAAAATTCATGAATGGCCATGAATTGGTTCCGGAAGTCGAACAGGAAATGGCCCAGTCGCTCGGTGCGGATTCCTTGCGCTATCTGCAGATCGAAACACTCGCCCAAAGTATCAATATCGACAAAGAGCAATTGTGCAGGGCATGCGTCAATGCCGAATATCCGACCGAAGCAGGAAAAGAACTGTATCAATTGGCGCTGGAGTACAACAAGGATCCTGAAGCGACCCAGAACGAGCGGACTTACGATATTTCCGCCGTCATGACGACCCGTTCGTAATCCATCTCTTTCAGCGTCTTTCCCGTTCTTTCTACTTTGCCGGTCGCTTGGCGATCAGCCTCGCGGTGAGAGACAGGGGCGATCTGGAGGTTTCTCTTTCCGCTTCCAGTTGTCTGTTTTCGGTTGTCTGTTTTCGCTTGTTCGGCCCTGCCGGAAGTGGGGAATACGGGGATTTGAATGAGCGCTGTCGCAGTGGGTGATGCGGCGAAGTGATCGGATGCGGAGAGCCGGCTTCGCCTACCAGTCGATTTTTTCGAATATCGCCAGAAGTTTCTCTCCTCTAGCCCTGTTCAACTGCTGCACATGGGCGATCCGCCCTCTTAAATGGTCGCGGTAATTGGGGTGATCATCCCGATTCTGGGAAGCAGGCCCGAATTTGACACAGTTGTGCAGCGTCGCTTTCAGTGTGTCGTAGGACTTTCGTGATATGTTGATTTTCCTGTTGACGACCACACCGGTCACCGTTTGCCGGTTGGAGCGTCGAAGAATTTTCCGTTTGCGTTTGTTGATGACAAAACGCTCCTGTCTGATAATCTGCTGAGCCAATGGAATGAACAGACGCAGCGAACTCTGGAAATTCCGACCTCCCGAGAAAGTCAGATCATCTCCGTAACGTGTGTAATTCCCGCCAAATGATTTGGCCAGACCGGACAGTCGAACATCCAAAGAGAACGCGACCAGATTTGCAATCGCCGGTGAGGTCGGTGCGCCTTGCGGCAAATGTCTGGGGAGGAACAGTCTCAATTGTTTCGGTTCACCGCCAGGAAATTCGAGATTGCCTGGAATGGCGGAAGTCGTCAGTTTTGCCAACCAAAGCGCCACCTCACGGGAGTACCCGATTGAACGGTAGATCGCAACGACACGGGAAAAACGGACGCGTGTGTAAAAATTGTCGAGATCCATTTTGACGACAATGCGCTGACCGACATGCGGTTTCGCATTGGTCGCAATGGAACGTCCGGTACAAAAACCATGCGCAGTCGGGTGAACCGGAATGCGATCCAGAATTTCGTCAAGTATCTGTTCCTGAACTTCCTTCAACATTGGCAGGGGTGATTCGATCAGTCGGTATCCGCCTGCTCTTTTGCGCTTCCAGGTGTATCGATAATGGGCTTTGCGGACATCGATCGGCCGTCTCGCTTCGTTGAAGTAGTCTGTCAGCCAGGCTACCGTTCCCAAAGGTTTTTGCAGCCAGTTTGCGAGATCCTCGGGAGTTTTCAACAGAGGGAGTTTCCGTTGATTCAGTTTTTCAGGAGCCTGATCGGTTGAGAGATCAAGATATTCCCCCAGAGAAGCGACGTAAGGCATGGCCAGCCGGTAAGGCTGTTCGGAAACCGTTCTGCTACGAACGAAATTCTTTTGCCGATTTTTGTAACGGAAAGGCGTCAGTTTCGGCTTGAGGTACTCCCTCGCACCGGGTCTGGTTTTCTGCCGGGAAGATGCAGATTTTCGGGAATCCGGCTTCGCGGAGGAGCGATCGTCAAAAGCCGGGGAAGCTTCCGCTCCGAATATCCATTCCCAAACTATTTTCAGCAAACGATTCATATTGATGAGCAGGTGGGAACTTTCAACGTGTTACGAATAGTCATTTCACTATTGTTGCAGGATTGTGGAATGTTGCGGAGAATTTCCCAATGTTTCTTCTGTCTGCGAGTCTCAGGTTACGAATGTCAGGATGAATCGGCCCGTAGAAAACGCGGCACGGAAACGCATAACCAGTTCCTGTCGCGAATGGACGTTGACTTTGAACGCCCAAAGTCGTGTTCATTCAACGTGTAATGCCTGCAATGCTTCGGCCGCGGGGTATCCCCGCAGTGTTTGCGATGAACTGATGACCCATCACAAACCGAACTTATGCGATTTCCGTGCCGCGTGCGGATATTGTAGCGTTAAATCCCTGTCAAAGGTCAACTGTAGAGGGTTAAATCTGCTTCACTTCAAAAAAAATTTGGCAGCCCCATTTTGAGCTTGCTTTTCCCGGGGCGAACGGATCGGGATCGGTAAGCTATCGGGCAAGAATTCTTTCGATCAGCATGGCTCTGACGGTTTTGGGGTCTGCTCCTTTTAGTTCTTTCATGACCTGTCCGATGAGCGGCCCGACGGCCTGTTGTTTGCCGCCCTGGACATCTGCAACGACTTTTTCATTGCGATCAATGACGGCATCGATGATTCCCTCCAGTGCGCCGGTATCGGTAATCAGTTCCAGCCCCTTTTCCTTGATCAGTTGATCGATATCCGCTTCCGTCGCGACTATTTCGGGAGTTTGGCAGAGATGCTCGAAAATTTCCCGTGCCCCCTTGTTCGCGATGGTTTGATCAACAATGCGTTTGAGAATTGTTCCCAAAACCGATGCCGTAATAAAGAAGCGTTCGATCGTCAGTTCGCGTTCGTTCAGTTCCCGGAGCACTTCCTGGGTTACCCAGTTGGCGGCCAGTTTGGCATCGCCGCAGGTTTGGGCGACCGTTTCAAAAAAATCGGCAAAAGCCTGCCCCTGTTCGACAATCACGCCGGCATCGTAGTCGGAAAGTTGATGCTCTTTCTGAAAGCGGCTTTTTTTTGCCTGTGGGAACTCCTGCAATTCGGCCCGAATTTCCGCGATCAGTTCTTCGCTGACAGTTACCGGCACAAGATCGGGATCGGGGAAATAACGATAATCGGATGCCTCCTCTTTGCCGCGCTGGGCGAATGTTACGCCTCGATCCGCATCCCAGCCGCGTGTCTGCTTGGGAGTGTTCTCAATGGTTTCCCCTGTTTTTTGCCACTGTTTGTACTGCCGTTTTGCTTCGTAGGCAATCGCTGCTTCAACGCCACGGATGCTGTTCATGTTTTTGATTTCGACAATCGGCGTGGCAACCGTTTCCCCCCTGTCGTCGGTGATATGCAGGTTCACATTGGCATCGCATCGAAGTGAACCTTCCTGCATGTTGCAATCGGAAACACCGATGTATGTCAGCAAAAGACGCATTTCTTCCAGATAGCGTCGTGCTTCATAAGCGGAGTTCAGATCGGGTTCGGAAACAATTTCCAGAAGTGGCGTGCCCGCCCGATTCAAATCGACAAGACTGCTTCCGCCCCGTCCCGATTCATCGTGCATGTTCTTGCCAGCATCTTCTTCCAGATGCGCCCGATTGATGCGAATCCGTTTGATCTGATCAGACAGGTCGGTATCAATTTCGAGATACCCGTCGTAACTGAAAGGCAGGTCGTACTGACTGATTTGATAGCC
>JALWSL010000431.1 GCA_027080405.1 Planctomycetaceae bacterium | reverse complement strand
CCTTTAATATACTCGATATCGCGAAAAACTTCGGTTCCCTCCGGAACCTGCGGGCCGCGCTGTCTGCCTCGCCGCGGTTGTTGGGCAAAACGTTTTTTGTGAAATTGCAAATGCTCTTCCAGGGTGACAACGCCATCTCCATCGCTGTCGATCTGCTTGAACAGGCCCTTGCCCCTGGCGGGAATTTCATCAGGTGTCAGCTTCCCATCCTGGTTTCGATCGAGGCGATCAAACAGTAACTTCCCCCTCTGCTCCAGTGACTGCCCCTTCTGAGGTTGCGACACTCCCGCCTGTGTCGAAAGGAAAATAATCGACAAAAACGAGCCTGCCAAAGCAAACGTACCCATAAACCTGCCGAACGACATTGACATTGCAAACCCCCCGACGAAAACGATGAAACCGCTGTTTGATGAAACCGCTGTTTGATGACCGGATAATACACTCCGACCGAGCTATCAAACACCGCTGCAGCGATTTTGTTTCTCGGCTGTTTCCCGCAATTTCAATCTTCAAGCAGTTTGAGCAGTCATTTACGTCTTCCCGGATGCAACCGGATGCAATCAGCAGGGATACTCCGGTGTCCGGTTGCCGCGTTGTCGGCTGAGTTCGAAATCGACTTCGATATTGTCATGAAAAATCCTTCGTATTAAGCTACTGCATCGTAATGCCCTGTTTTCAAGAATGGAATTGAGAAGATGTCCCACACCTCGGCCGGTTACAGTATCATTATTCGCCTGCGCTATCCCGATGCCCCCAAATATCTGGGAATGATCAGCTCGGTTATTGGAACCGAGGGAGGTTCGATTGGTGCGGTCGATGTCGTCAAGTCGTCGCAGGGCTATATCACACGGGACTTTACCGTCAATGCCAGCAATGTCGAGCATGGCGAACGCATTGCCGAAACGCTCAAGTCGCTTGAAGACGTGACCATTGTCAATATTTCCGATCGCGTTTTTCTGATGCACCTGGGCGGAAAGCTCGAAATACACCCCCGGGTTCCGGTCAAAACTCGCGATGATCTTTCCATGGCGTACACGCCGGGGGTTGCCCGTGTTTGTACCGCCATTGCCGAGAACCCGGACGATTCGTTCCGTTTGACGATCCGCCGAAATACGATCGCGGTTGTATCAGACGGTTCCGCCGTGCTCGGACTCGGGAATATCGGCCCACGGGCGGCGATGCCTGTGATGGAGGGGAAAGCGATCCTGTTCAAGGAATTTGCGAATGTGGACGCGATCCCCATCTGTCTACAGACTCAGGATGTCGAAGAAATTATTCAAATTGTCAAAGCGCTCGAACCCTCTTTTGGTGGCGTCAATCTGGAAGATATCTCGGCTCCGCGTTGTGTCGAAATTGAGGAACGATTATCCCGGGAAATGGGAATCCCGGTCTTTCACGATGACCAGCACGGAACCGCAATCGTCGTTTATGCGGCTTTGTTCAACGCATTGAAGTTGGTAGGTAAATCACCCAATGCGATTCGTGTTGTCGTCAATGGTGCCGGGGCAGCCGGGGCAGCTGTGACACGACTGTTACTGGAAATGGGAATACAGCACATCATCGTCTGTGATCGCAAGGGAGCCATTTCAACCAAACGCCAGGAGTTGAATTCGCTGAAAAAATGGCTGGCTGAACATACCAATCATCAGGCAGTGGAAGGAGATTTGAAATCGGTCTTGGTTGGAGCCGATGTTTTTATCGGGGTTTCGAGCCCCAATCTACTCCAACGGGAAGATATCAAAAACATGGCGAAAGATCCGATTGTTTTCGCCCTGGCCAATCCCGATCCTGAAATCACCCCCGCTGAAGCGGCCCCGTATGCCAAAATCATGGCGACAGGCCGATCCGACTACCCGAACCAGATCAACAATGTTCTCTGCTTTCCGGGACTGTTTCGCGGTGTGCTTGATGTCCGCGCTTCTGAAATCAATCTTCCGATGAAAATTGCAGCCGCTCGGGCCATTGCAGAAATCATCTCCAGTGACGAACTGCATGCCGATTACATTATCCCCTCTGTCTTCGATTCCCGTTGCGCAGATGCGGTCGCATCAGCCGTTTCGCAGGCCGCCATGGAAACCGGCGTCGCCCGCAAAGGGCAAGCTTCAAGTTGACGGCTTGATACAGGGGTTTCACAGTACGGCTGCCTCTTTGATTGTCATGAGACTTGTCATGAAAACAGACAGGATATCCAGGGGGCTAACAGGGAAAGATCGGCCAGTACGGGCTTCAGTCGGGCAGATATTTTGGCTTGATGAATGAGTTCCAACAGAATGACACAGGCAAAAGCCCCCACGAACAGGGGGCGCAGCAACGTCGATTCACTTCGGATGAGCAGAAAACCAAAACAGACAGCGGCAACAACGATCAAGGCAGGGTAGTATCGGCAAAGAGCGGGGTAAGTTGTGGCCAGCGTTCTTTCCCCGGCGAGACGATCCTCCTTTTGCTCCCAGCATGAAATACCCAAACAGTTCATAAATGCGAGTAACCATAAAACACTCGCCAGTGAACAGGCCAGGGGTAAAAGATCGGTCGCCTTCACATGAACCAAAGGGAAAAAGAGAACGGTTGCGACAAAAACGCCACTGACGACCAGTTCCCGCGGAATAATGATTCTTGCGTAGCGTGGGAAAAGAAAACAGAGCAGGAAGTAAAATGCAACTCCCAGCACCAGAAAGGAAGCGGGGATCAGTTCGGATAACTCGACCGTCATCAAGGCCAGCGTCGTGGTCAACAGAAAAAGACCTGTCCAGAGAGGCAGGAGGATGCGCCGGTATTTCAGCGCGAACAGATGGCGAGGGAGTTCGGCATGATTCGCATCCTGCTGGAGTGAATCGAGCAATCGGTCTCCCGCATAAGCCAACCATGTTGAGAGAAACAATAGACAGATTTCATTCCAGGAAATCGGAACGGCGAGAATGCGAGACGCCAAATGCTGCCAACTGATCGCGACCAGCGGAGCATCAAGGCTCAAGCTGTTCAGCAGCAGCAACCCGGAAGTTTGTTTGCGAGAGTTCAAATGCAAAGGCGCCTTTGTCAGAAAACAATAACGATCGATTCGTTCGGCTTGTGCCAGCATATCACGCAATTTCAGTCAGGTCACGATTCAACCCGTTGCGGTTCCATAAAAAAACGGCGACCAGACTCCGGGGTGAAGTGCTGATCGCCGTTTTCGTTCGGTTTTGATTCGGTTTTGAATGTTTCCTGAATCAGTCTGTCAGTGGCCCTGCACAGCGGATGAGATGATCGTGGTCGATATAGACAACTTCCTGGGTCGCATCGTCGTGGCTGAAGGGAATCGGCCAGGTGGAACGGATCGTTTTATCGAAGAAGACGGTGCACTTGTAATGACAGTGATGCAGTCTTGCCGGTCCGACCATCGGGTAGTATCTGCAATCATCGACCCGGTCAACAATCGGTTCGATTGTCATGCGGACATTATTGCGGGACGTTTCTGAAACAAACCACATTCCGCCGGAAATATCGTCAGGCAGCGCCCGCATCACTTCATCGGGAGATGGGGGATCCAGGCAGAAGATGGGAGCATTTTCCCCCTCAACAGGATCGAGAATCGGCACTTTATCGTACCGTTCTTCGTTCCAATACGTGTCTTCGATTTTCTGGCTCCAATAAGCCGTAACGGGAATCAGTGGTGTAGTTTCCCAGAACCGTGCCAGGTGGAACGCGGTTCCGATGAATCCACCTGTCAAGGTGCAGCCGCTATTGGACATCGCCAAGCCGGCTAGAATCACGCACATGGAGAATCGCCTGAGGAAGTATCGCCAGTTGATCATTTTCAAATCTCCGAATCCCTGGTTGATTGGCACGCATGACTGCTGCGAATCGATGTTATTACTGACGACCAAAAGATGGTCACTTGAAGAATTTCACCTGTCTGGTTGGACTGAACACCCAGCCCAAGAAAACGTACAGAACGTGATTCTTACTCCTGTTATCGAACGTCCATCGCAGCCATCTTGTGAAAATATTCCGATTTTGCGGTTAATAACAAAAATTCGGGCTGTTTCCGGCTCCGTTCAATGCACTGGTGCTGTTCCCAAACAAAAAGCACTTCCGATTCGGCGACCGGAAGTGCTACATCATTCAAATTCGATGAATTCCACCTCGTTTACGTTGAGCAGTGCAATCGACTACTTCCAGTTCTTGGGCTGCATGAACCACCACCAACGCTCGGTTTTGGGACTGAATTTGAGTTGCCACTGTCCATCATCCCATTCCAGTGTCGAACTTCTCCACCCCATAGGAACCTGCGGGTAGGGATAAAATGGTCCGATGTAAGGGAACGCACTGGCCGAATACTGCTTCGGATAGGTGACAGCCCCGTAGTTTGGGTAAGCTGCATAGGTAGGCCAGGCATAATTGGGCATGTAAGGCTGGTTGTAAACCGGATTGACCGGTCCCGGGCCGCCCATCATTGGGCCGGGGCCTGGAGCGGGAGCCATCATTCCCGGTTGAGGAGCCGCAAGAGCAGGAGGTGGAGCGACTTCTCCAGGTTGTGGCTGGAAGGCCGCCGTCTGTCGAACAGGAGCGACACCAAGTTGATTGTTGACGGAGTTGACACCTGGCACCTGAGAAACAACACGGGTAACCTGATCCCGTTGCTGCTCAGACCCGACGCTTCCGTTCAGCGAAGCGATCCCATTTTTGAAATTGATGGAGATATCGTAACCGGAAAGGCCTGTTCCCCGCAGTGCTTGTGCGATCGCATTGGCAACCTGCTGGTTGGACATTTTGTTGCCGGCTGGCTGTTGTCCACTCACCTGCTGAATCGGAGAGACAACTGGCGACTGCTGCGGTGCCTGGAACTCTGCCTGTTGAATCTGAGGTCGTGGAGCAGGTGACTGCTTTGGTTGCTCGAAGGCGGTTGTCTGGACAATGGACTGATTAGAATCCTGTGTGATCAGGCCAAGTCGGTTGTCCACTTTCTTGACACTATCGATCTTCTTGACAACCTGTTCGGCGATTGCCTTCTGTCGGGAATCCTGAATCATCCCGGTCAGAGTCGCAACCCCCTGC
>JALWSL010000430.1 GCA_027080405.1 Planctomycetaceae bacterium | reverse complement strand
GACATTTTGGACTTCACCGGTTTGTTCGCTCAGCCACGATTTGTTAATCTTGATCGACATGATGCTGATATCGCAGATTCAGGCAATCATGACAAGATCAATCTCAGTCCAGGCCGTGAACGGTTACCCATCAAGTATACCACCATAGCTTGCAGTACTTGGAGCTTTCAAATTTCTTTCCACGAATCGTTGAGCCATTATCCAAGCATCTATCTTTTTTGAAGACGCCGAATGGGAATCTGGATCTGATTCACTGTCAGTTGATCCTAAAGCCAATACAACCATTAGTAGCAGGGCAAGCGTCGACCAGATGTGTCTTTTATACATTTCCGTAGTACCAGTATGGGAAAGAAAAAACCAATCAGGCAGGCAATAACATCAAGCCACTCGAACGTACCAGGGACGATTGCACCGAATTGACCAAACTCACCTCCAATTGCGAGTAAGACATACAGATAAACCCATGGCACTAAGCGGCCTTCCCAGATAAGAAGCATCCAACTAGTTCCAGCGTAAACCCAACAGCCATCAGGCAAACAGTATTTGAAGAAGTACGGTATGTCGTAGTTTACTCGAATCGGTGTCGGATCAATCTGAAGTAGGTTTAACCAATCAAAAACCAGTAAACTTTTACTCCGATAAGCAATGTAGATCCATGCGCCTATGAATAAAGGCAAAAAGACGTGGAGCAGAGTCGCAAGAACTCGATTCGCAGGATGCATTACCGGAAAACCTGATGCTCAGTGTAAACGTCACCAACCCAACACGGTGGATATACTATCAGTTGCGTGGTTGTGTGTCAAGTATGTGTAAAGTTTATTATGGGGACAGCTCTCATTGCTACGGCTTGTCTGTTTTGGTTTCATCCGATTCCAGACGCAATACGCATCGAAAACCGACTCGTGGGTCGCGGGCGCTGAGTGAGCGGCTGTCGCGACGCCAAAGGCTCCAGTCAGATCCACTGCCTTTGACAACGTGGTGGGATTTCGGCTTTGCCGTCCGAGGCCCCTTCCAATTCCGCGGGACTTCGTTGAATTCCTCGGCGAGTTTTTGATAGGCGTCTTCGCGATACCAGTCTGCACACCATTCCATTGCGTTACCAGCCATATCGAAAACACCGAAAGGGCTCTTGTCGGTAGGGTAACTTTTGACGGCGGAAATCTGTCCCGGTTTTCGGGAATGGCTCCAGGCGGGGCGTCCAAAACCCCAGGGGTGGTCAAAACCATTGTTTCCGCGTGCGGCCTTCTCCCATTCAGCTTCTGTAGGAAGTTCTTTGCCTGCGTACTTGGCAAAGCCGACGGCGTCTCTCCAAAGCATTCCCATGGCTGGATTTTGCGGGTTGTCGTTTTCATTGGCCAGGTGTTGCGGAGCCCGCTTTTCCAGTTTGATTTCGTATTCGCGGTATGTGTTGTACGCGGCAACTGTCACCTCGTGTTCATCGATATAAAAACTGTCGAGATACATGCTGTGTTCGGGAGCCGCATTTTTATCGGCATTGTCTTTCCCTTGAATGAAAACACCTTCAGGAACCAGAACCATGACAGTTTGATCAATTTCGCTAAAAATCCTGTTGGGATAGCCGGCCCTGTTATAACCCGCTTCGGGAATGACGGAAAAATTGGGAGGTAACTCAACAATGACTTGTGGTACCGGACTGGATGTTTCAGGTGGCCTGGTGGCGATAAATCGAGAAGAAGCGTTCTGGCTGGCCGGGATGCTTGCTACAACTGAGTGAGCCTGTTCCCACTCCTTTCGTTCCTGTGTCGTCATGAGCGCGTAGTTGGGGGCCATTCTCACATCGTAGAGATGATCGAGATCTTCCTGAGAAAACGTTGGCCTGATCACCTTCTTTTTTTTCTTTACCTCGGGATCGGGTTTGCTTTCCGGGATCGGAACCGGGGCTGGTTGCTGCACGGTCGGTTCCGGTGCGGGAGGAGTTCTGTTTTGCTCCTCTTTTTTGCAGCCCGAACAGGCCAGGCAGATTACCAGGAAAAAACGCCAACTTCCAGAACCGGCGACAGTATCCAATAAGTCATGCGAGAATTTCATGTTGTTCATTCTGCCCAACGCAGTTTAACTATTGGTGAATGCGTATTTATCGATATTTGAAGTTCGCGAAGCTTTTTTGTACAGCTGGCCTGACCAAACGGTTCTCACATCGTAACGATCCTGTCTTGCCAGTCAATCTTCGTTCATGTTCGATAAAATGTCACAATGAACGCGATTGTCTGGTCTGTTGTTCACTGCGATTTGTGCTTCCTCTTCTTTTGGGGCTGAAGCTGCACTATTCTCTACAGAACGGTTGTTTCCTGATGTGACTGTATTTATAGTCGGAGCTTTTCCGGCAGACTCCCGTGATGATAGACTTACAGAACCTGTAGTTGGAGAGACAAGTTGAAGTTTTCGTTGATCGATGAAGTGAAGGAACTTGTGCCGGAAAAGTCAATTCTGGCCGCGAAGAATCTGACTCGGGCAGAGGAATATCTGGCGGATCATTTTCCCGGTTTTCCGGTGATGCCCGGTGTCATGATGCTCGAAACATTAGTTCAGGCATCGGCCTGGTTGATGCGGATATCGAGTCAGTTCGAATACAGCACCATTCTGCTTGTCGAGGCAAAAGCGTTACGCTTCAAAAGTTTTGTCTCGCCCGGGGATCAGCTGATCGTCAGTTCGACGGTTCACAAGACGGACGGGAATATCTGGACTTTCAAGGCGAACGGAAAGGTAGATTCGCGGGAAGTGGTGAGCGCCCGACTCATATTGAGGCAATTCAACCTGGGAGACAAGGACGAACAACTGAAAGCGAATGATCTCAGGATGATCGATTCATTCAAACAGGCATGGGGCGAACTGGAGCGGACGATGCCGCAGGTCAGTCAATGATTGGACGTTCAGTCTGTTGGCGTACAGCTTTGGGGAGAGTGGTTGGTCGCGTGTCGCAACGCATTTTACAATTTGTCATGATTGGAAGATGAGAATGAAGTTCGAAGGTAAAAAAGTATTGGTTACCGGTGGAAGCCGGGGGATTGGTCGCGCGATTGTGGAAGCGTTTGCCCGTGAAGGGGCAGAGGTTGCTTTTGTTTATCACTCTAACGAACAGGCGGCCCAGGATGTCGTTTCGTCGTTGCAGGATCAGGGATTCGATAAAGTCAGTGCTCATCAATGTGATGTCAGTTGCCAGCAGCAGGTGGATGAACTGGTTGAAAAACTGGTTGAGCAATGGGAGGGGATAGATATTCTGGTCAATAATGCAGGAATTGTAAAAGATGGGCTTTTGGCGACAATGGATGGAGATTCCTGGTCGAAAGTAATTTCCACCAACCTCGATTCTGTTTTCTATTTCTGCAGGGCGGTCACCAGACCGATGATGTCCCAGAGATATGGGCGGGTGATTAACATGTCGAGCGTTGCTGCTGAATTTCCCAATCAGGGGCAGGCAAATTATGCGGCCAGTAAAGGGGGGATTCAGGGGTTGACCCGTTGCATGGCGACAGAGTTGGGCAGAAGGGGTGTTACGGTGAACGCTGTTGCTCCCGGATTTATCGAAACGGATATGACCGAAGCAGTCCGCAATGCCGCGGAGAAGGAGATCAAGAAACAGATTCCTTGCAGAAGATTGGGTAAACCGGAGGATATTGCCCAGGCAGTCCTCTTTTTGGCCAGTGATGAATCAGGTTATATTACTGGACAAATACTGGCTGTCGATGGGGGGCTGACACTCGGTGGCATCTAGGATTATTGATGAGTTGTGGCATCCTTCTTGAATAATCGGGAGAGAAGCCCGGAAAAACTCGAATATCTGACAATCCTTTTTACTTTTTGCCTGTAAGTTTCGCGATAATGCGTGTAACTTATTTGAACTTTTTGAAGTGGGTTTGGCGATGATCGAGAGATGCTCACTGCTCGGTCGTTGCCCTTTGGCTGGTTATCCCGTGTGAGTTACGTGTATCGTTGAATGCTACCTTCTTGCTGTTTCCATTGAAGCTGGCGAAGTGGTCAATTCCGGACAGACGGGATGTCTCCGGAAGCGATTTTTTTGTCTGCGGGGAGACAGGCGAAGACGGTATCTGTTCAACGACAGGAGAGTAGTTCCAATGCCTTCAGAAGAAGAAATTTTAAGCAAGGTTCAAGAGACACTGATCGACGCGTTGGGTGTCGATGATGATGAAGTTGGTCCGGAAGCGACTTTGGTCGGCGACCTTGGTGCGGAGTCAATCGATTTTCTCGATATTGTCTTCCGGCTTGAAAAAGCGTTCGATGTCAAAATCCCGCGGGGAGAACTGTTCCCGGAGAATCTGGCCGCCAGTGATTCAGGCTTTGTCGAGGATGGGATGATTACCCCTGCGGGAATCGAAGTACTGCGGGCGAAAATGCCTCACGCAGACATCGACAAACTGGCGCAGGATCCCAAAGTGGAGAATATTCAGGATCTGTTCACAGTCGGGATGATTTGCAAATTCATGGAAAAGAAACTTGCCAGTTGATATTGGCTACTTTCATCGCCCGTAAATCTGTTGCGGAATCGGTGAGTGAGAACCGGAAGCAGAGAGGCAGACGTGATTGCTTGTGAAGTCTGGCCGCTCTGTTTCTGGCATCGATTCATGATGCAGGAAGCTACCGGGAGGGATATGTCGCGAGGTATATGTCGACTTGCATTTGCGGGCAGGTGGCGGGCCGGGGAGATTTCCGATTTTGGCATGATGGCAGGAATACTGACCGCACAGTCTTTCCAGTCGGTCTGTTTTCCCGTGTGTTCCCATTCTGTTTCTGTTGCCATGTTGTTTTAATCGTTAGATAGGTCGAAGAGTTCGTCATGCGTTGGTTCTGGGTTGATCGTTTTGTGGAATTCAAGTCTGGAGTCAGTGCGACCTCCATCAAGAATGTTTCTCTGGCCGAGGAACACCTGCACGACCATTTTCCGGGCTTTGCGGTCATGCCCGGTTCGTTGATTCTGGAAGGACTGGCTCAAACGGGAGGAATTCTTCTGGGAGAGAAGAACGATTTCGAGCATATTGTCATTCTCGCCAAGGTGCCCAAAAT
>JALWSL010000429.1 GCA_027080405.1 Planctomycetaceae bacterium | reverse complement strand
GTTTTATTTCCCTGAACCACCATTCCGAGTGTATCGCCCACGAGAATGGAGTCGATCGACGCCGCATCGACAATGCCAGCCCACGTGTAATCGTAGGCGGTCAGCATCGAGATTTTTTTTCCGGATTTCTTGGCTGCCAGAAAGTCAGGAACCGTGACTGGTTTCATAGGGGAAGTCATTTAAATAACGCCTTTTCAGGCTGAGGTAAATGTGAAGTCGAAGTTTCTCAGTTCCAATATCTCACAAACAGAGCAGGAAAGATCGCACAAATATCGCGATAACAGGTTATTACATCTGCCACTGAGGCAAAATGATACAGGTCGATACAATTCAATTGTTGTATTTTACTACACGAAGCTGCTCCAGATAGATAAGGTATTTTTTCAAAAAACCGTAACCTGTTTCAGTAGAACGGGTTGCGGATTTTGCGATTTTTGTCTGTTTTAATTGGCACACGAATTGCACTATTTACAGTTCACCGCGAAGTGAGAGCTGGCCCGCACTAACTTCGATGGTGGACACGAGGCGTGGTTGGCGGCGTAGCTGACCACGCCTTTCTTTTTTTGCCCCGTGTTTTCTGGCCTGAAACAGTTTAATCCGAAACAGTTTGGCCCGATCTGGTTTGGCTCTGCCTGATCCAGTTCGCGAGTTTGACGATTCGGCTTGTTATTCTCCTCGTGTCAGCGCCTCGAATCTCTTTTTGAGATCTTTGGTGATTGGGCCGGGTTTGCCGTCTCCGATCTGCCTGCCGTCTAGGCTCACCGCTGCGATGACCTCGGCTGCAGAACCTGTCAGGAAACATTCATCAGCAGAATAAATATCGTGTCTGGTGAGTGTGACTTCCCTGACATCAAGCCCCGCCTGTTTTGCCAACTGGATAACCGCAGCACGGGTAATTCCCTCCAAAATGCCCGCATCTGTCGGTGGAGTTTTCAGAACGCCATTTTTCACAATGAATATGTTGTCACCTGTGCATTCGGCCACCTCTCCTTTGTGGTTCATCATCAGCGCTTCAAGGCAATCAGCATCAGTCCCTTCGATTTTGGCCAGGATATTGTTGAGGTAATTAAGCGATTTCACTTGTGGGCTGAGCGCCTGGGGATGATTGCGGATCGTACTGGCGGTGATCAGCTTCAGGCCCTGTTCGTACAATTCGGGGGGATACAGGGAGATCGTATCTGCAATAATGATGACCTGCGGATCGCTTGTCCGCCGGATATCCAATCCGAGTGAACCCGCCCCGCGCGTAATGACCAGGCGGATATAGCCATCCTGCAGGCTGTTCGCCTCGACTGTTTCCTCAACAGCGGTGGCCAATTCAGGTTGCGAAACAGGGATTTCGAGGCGGATGGCCCGCGCTCCTTCATACAGGCGTTTAAGGTGCTCTTCGAGCAGAAAAACCTTTCCGCCGTAAACGCGAATTCCCTCAAAAACGCCATCACCGTAGAGTAGGCCGTGATCAAAAACAGAAATAACGGCCTGTTCTTTGGGGACCAGTTTTCCGTTGATGTGAATTTTCATGGTTGGTATCTATTTCATAAAAAAAGAACGGGCGTCCGCAGTTCCCGTTTTACCTGTTCATAACCTGCCGGGAGAGGACATCGTGTGGACAGAACAGCACGCCGGTAAAACAGGTGCAGATAAAACAGTATGCAGACAAAAGCAGTCTGTACGGGTTCGCATAAAACGGTTCTGTTTCTGGTTATCGCTACTTATCACTACACGGTAGCAAAGAAAAACGCGATTCTCCACCGATCTGAACAGGATGAAGGCAGGCAGAAAGGATTTGGCTGATCGTGCGGCTGCCTTTGGAATGGCGGGACAGGTGTGGAAGCTGGTCGATGGAAGAAAAACGGTCTTGCCGAGATTCGATAAAATTGCTTACATTCTGCCGCGCTTGCTTTTTGGTCATCCAGGGTAGAGAACCGATCAATGGACTATTCACTTAAGCCACTCTCCAAAACGTGTGCTGCCACCGGCCAGCCGTTCAAGCCGGGAACTCTCTGTTATTCGGTCTTGATTGAAAAAAACGGCCGCTACGAGCGTCTCGATTTTTCACCCGAAGGCTGGTCGGGCGTTCCCGAAGGAGCCATCGGCGTGTGGCGAACAGAGGTGCCCCAACCAGAATCAGAAACCCCTTCATTCATGGATCTGGATGGTCTTTTCGACACTTTTACCCAACTCGTCGAGCAGGCCAACGAGCATCAGCAGAAATTGCGTTACGTTCTGGCGCTGCTGTTGATTCGTAAAAAGAGGCTCATTCACGAACAGACAGAGGAAGGGCCGGACGGAAACATGATGGTGCTGGTCGGCGCACGGGGAGAAGGAGCCTTCGAAATTCCAGAGGAATCACTTTCAGAATTTGAAATCGCACGATTGCAGGCCGAAATAGAAACATTGGGACGGACATCACACAGTCAGGCCGCCTGATTGTAAAATTGACAACAAAAAAACGGGACTGTTTTGGAAAATCCCGGGAATTTCATGCGGCGAAAAACATGAAGGGCGTTCAGTGAAAAGGCGAAAGCCTGTTGCATATAAAGGCGTGACTTGATGGCACAGGAGAAGGAAATTACCGAAAACGAAACGACCGACTGGACGGGTATCTTCTCTTTCCGGGGCCTGCTGCTGTTCTGCCTGCTGATCAGTTCGGGCTGCCAGATGCCTTCTGCCGGGTTGCGTCCGCGATTTCCCCTGCTGATGCATCGCTCTGCCAAGATCCCCGTTGATGCCACCAAAGAGGAAATTGTCGCCTACGTGAACCGACATATCGAACCGATCCACTCCTGGCAATCTACGACTGCCCGAGTCCATATTTCGGGGATGCCCCCCGTTCCACTGAAAGCGATGATTGCGGTCGAGCAGCCAAAAAAATTGCGGCTGACCGTTTCGATGGGGCTTTCTGCCCAAAGTGAATTCGCGGTGGGATCAAACCCGGAACGTCTCTGGTTTTTTGCAAGGCGTATGGAGCCAAAAGCGATTTGGACGGTCAAGCAGGAAGATTTGGCGCAGCTTCAAAATCAGATGCCGATCCCGTTTCAGCCGGATTGGTTGATGGAAGTGCTGAATGTGGCCCCCATCGACGCCAGCTCTGCCAGTCTGGTTCGTGATCCCGATAACCCTTACATCGTCAAATTGATCAGTCATCATGCCAACGAACAGGGAGTAGAAGTTCGCAAAAGCATGACAGTTGATTTGCGAAAGGGAGAAATACGCGAGCATGAACTTTTCGATGCCGAACACCGCCTGATCGCCAGTGCAGAACTGAATGATTACAAACAGTTTCCCAATACGGAAGCCCGTCTGCCTTACAGTATTCATCTAAAGTTGCCCGAACAGGACCAGTCGATGCGAATCGAACTGAAAAGCGTCGAAATCAATCCCCCGGAACTCCCTTCGAATCTTTGGGCGATTCCACATGTGACCGGCTATGCCGTACGCGAACTCGGAAAGGAAGAAATCCTGGGTTCCCCGGCTGCGCTGGCAAACAGAAGACTACGAGAGAAACCGAAAGCCGTCACGCAGTATGAACGTGATCCCCAAACGGGAGCGTGGTTGAAGAATCAGGTGATTCAGACGGCTCATCATGATTCCGCCCCCTCTTTTTCTCCAGCCGGCGTGCAGTCGATCGAGAAACTTCAGAAACAGAGCCAGAGTCATCAACCGGGGCACAGCCATCAACACGCTCACGGACATCAAAGCGAAGCGATACCGTTTTCATCCCATGCGTTTGCCTCCCAACCGGTGCAAACAGCCTCGAGGACGGCTGCAACGAAGAAACCGAGACCGGCTCCGCTACAGACAAAAGCTCCTGCATCTAGCACCGAACAGCAGCCCAAAACACAGAAGACGGATCCCCCCGATTCCCTCGATTTGCCAGAGTGGGCGCGCGGCTACAAACTCCCTCAATCCGAGTAACCGTACGATGCGTTACAACGCACCGAACTTTTCTGCTCTGTCGTTCTGGCAAACGAAATTAACCTCAGAGGCACGGAGAATTATCTCGCCAGGCCGCCAAGACGCAAAGATTTTTCCATGCTGGATTCCCGAACGAAGTAATTCAAAAGTCGCATGTAATCCATTATGCAAATATTTTTCTTCTCTTTTCCTTTCCTTTGCGTCTTCGCGTCTTTGCGTCTTTGCGTCTTTGCGTGATGCCCCTTTCTCGTAACGGCCAGACATTGCAAGCGGAACGGCGCCAGCCGTCCGGTATTGACACCCCGTTACAATAGCGATGATAATCACGGCTCACAGAGCCGTGGCACAAAGCATCAACCGGGGCACCCGGCGATCGCTGGTCTGCTACGCCTGGAGGTACAGCACCAGCCCAAGTCGACTTCTTCGATGCATACCAAGGCGATGGTTCAATTCAAAACCTCATGGACTCCTGGGATTGGCTCTTAAATGGGACGACCAAATGAGCAGGAGAAGCAAAGCCGCTATCGGTTGCACAGTTGTATTGATTGTCTGCGTATGGTCGTGTTTGGCACTGCTTAGACCTCACCGTCTGCGCGAAGCTGTTCGCACGAATGACTTCGATACCTTTGCGAGGCTGGTTGACGAAAGCGATGCCAATTCGCCGTTTCACTCAACGGTGAGTTACACGCTGTATATGTTGCATGCCGCGTGCTCTGATGCAGACGAGAGGTTTGTACGGCTCTTGCTCAAGGAAGGTGCGAATATTCACAAAAGGGACTCTCAGGGCCAGAGTTGTATTTTCCATGCCATAGGACGTGACGACACCAAAGCTGCCATAAATATTCTTCGGGTGTTATACGAACACGACTTCACAGTCCTTGATGATCGCGAAAAGCATAACGGAGACACTGTGCTTCACTATGCTGCTCGAATTGGGGCACATAAGGATGTTGTGGAAGCGTTGGTAAGACTGGGAGCCGATCTGCAATTGCAAAATGAAAATGGCGAGACGCCGTATGATGTATATCGTCAAAGAACGAGGGCAATCGCATGAATTGGCACGGCAGTTGCATTGTAGCAGGATCGGTGTTTGAGACCAGGACGCTCTCGTTATGCGCAGGGATATTTGCAACTTT
>JALWSL010000428.1 GCA_027080405.1 Planctomycetaceae bacterium | reverse complement strand
CTCTTGTGGTGAGCCGGTTTCCGTTTACGCTGCCGCCAATTCCCGACAGCCGGATCATCCGGAACTGCAGGACAACTTCAGTGCGATCATCAAATTTGAAGATGGGGGCTACGCGCTGGTTTCTCAGACGTTAAGTGCGTTTGAACATCATTGCATGGCGAAAATCACAGGAACCAAAGGAGCCCTCTGGGCTTCCTGGAGCGGTGCCCTTGACCGAACCCGGCACCCGACTTTTTCCCTGCGGGCATTTGATGGCGAGGAAGTAAAGACGATTCCAATTGAAAAAATTACCGGGGAATTGTTCGAACTGGAAGACCAGATCGGAATGCTCGTGGAGGCGATCACTCAGGGGAAACCGCTCGCTTGCAACGCGGAAGATGGCCGCTGGTCTGTCGCGATGTGCCTGGCCGCCCAGAAATCTGTCGATACCGGCAGTGTCGTGAAATTCGATTAGGTTTGCCTCTTATTACCGAACTTGTGCGCAAAAGTGGCCGGCTGTTTTGAACGCCAGGAAGGAAGTAAACGGCCGAGCCACGCAGCGGTGGGGTTCCACGGTCTGGCCGGACGCAGCGCCATCTTCCTGCAGAACGCAATGCTGACTGAAGGATCGTTATAATCATCCCAGTCTCTCTATTCTCTCTCGCGAGACGTTGTCGTAACAGAAGTCGTCACAAAATATGACGGTTATACCGATTAGTCGCATTCATTGCTTCATTCGGACGGAATCTGATTAACCGGATTCATTCATTATAACGCGAATAGCCGATCCTTCCGTTGGGGCGGTTAACCGGGATACTTTGTGGAGGGTGCGCAGCTACCGCTGGAGAACATACCAAGGTGGCCGAAAACCGAAAGGTTGGTGCGGACTTACCGTAAATGTTGCCAGACTTTCAACGGAATGAAATGAGTCATCATGCAGTACAGTATCCTGTTACAGAACTTTAGTCTGGTCAAAAACAGGCTCCTTCTTGAGCGAGGCCGTTTTGGCTTGACACTTTTGTTGCTATCCATTTTTGCGTTGGCCGGATGCACAACTCAACGCTATTCCGTCTCAGAGACAGTGCCGGAAATACGCGATGTCGACGGAGCGATTGCTGACCGCTCCCAGAGTGTACAGCGACAGGATTTGCCTGCGAGTGCCGGTGGTGTTGCCGAAAAGGTGACCGATCGCATCGAACTCGCGGATCAGTCCGTCATCGATAATACAAAACAGGAACCGCAGAATAAAACTGATGGGAAGCCTGAAAAAGAAAGTCGGTTTCTTTTGACGGCATTGACAGAGCAACCCGCTGCTGACCAGAAAGCTGAAGAACACAAAGAACCGGTTGTCTTGCCCATGCCGATCGCGGAACCGGCGGAGCTGCCTTCGATTAATGAGGACTATTCTCCAGCAGCAGAGGGAATGACACTGGCGGAATTTGAGCAACTCGCTCTGGATAACAATCCGACTATCAAACTGCTTTCCGCAGCGGCAAGTCGAGCCAATGGCATTCGGAATCAGGTTGGAACGTACCCGAATCCGACCGTCGGTTTTTCCGGAAGCCAACTTGCGGATCAGGGAACCGACCAGCACGTGTTCTTCTACCAGCAGCAGTTTGTTCGTGGAAACAAGTTGGCTCTTAATGAGCGGGTCTTGTCCCGGGCTGTGCAGGCACAAATGTGGGATGTAGAAACACAACGCTACCGTGTTTTGACGGATGTACGTCTTCGCTATTACGACGCGGTTGCGGCCCAACGAATCAAACAACTTGCCAGCGATTTCGCTTCAGTGACGCAAAAAGGAGCGGAAATTGCCAAATCACGGCGTGCAGCCGGGGAAGGAACTGAAGTTGATGTCCTGCAAGCAGAAATTCAGATGAATCAAATTCAAATCAGACAACAGCAGGCTGAATTTGCCCTTCAGGGTGCATGGAAAGATTTAACCGCTCTGACCGGTATGCCCTACCTGGCTCCCGCTCCCATTGTCGATGAAATGAATCCCGAAATTATCGATCAAGACTGGGACTCCGCTTACCAGAGTCTGCTTGCCAGTAGTCCGGAATTGAGTGCTGCCCAGATGCGCGTCAGTCAGGCGAAGGCCAATCTGGATCGTCAGAAAGTTCAAGCGATACCCAACCTGACCGTGCAGTTGGGGGCCGGTGCCGATAATGGTACCAATTCGGGAATGCTCAATGTCCAGGTATCTGCTCCGCTTCCCGTGTACAACAAAAACAGAGGGAACATATCGGCTGCCTACGCGCAGTTCTGCCAGGCGACCCATGAAGTGAAAAGGATTGAGCTTTCGATCAAATCTCGCCTTGCCAAGGTCTCCCAGGAATATGACGCCGCAAAAATTGCCGTACTGAAATACCAAAAGGAAATCCTTCCCAAGGCGGAAGAGACCCTCAAACTATCTGAAGAGGCCTATCGGGCAGGTGAGCTGAACTTCCTGCAAATGCTTATTGTTCGCCGGACATATTTCGAAGCGAATCTGCAAGCAATCAACGCCACACGCAGACTCGCCCAGGCAAAGGTCAATATCGATGGTCTGTTGCTGACAGGCGGACTCGACAAGACCGACGGCTACACCGCAGGAGGCCCGGGCCTTCGCGGACAATCACTCAGTGGTCAGTAGGAAGATGGTCAACAGGACGGAAGAAGCTCTGAAACCGGCCGATGATCAACCGGGTGGGAATCAGATGATAACTTCCGGAGTTTGCATTTCTCTGTCACTTTTACGTCATTGGCAAAAGAGACAGAATGGTTACTGGCGGGGATTCAGCGGTTTCAGATCGTCAACCGTAAACAGACCATCCTGACGGATCAACTCGTCGTCGAACCAGACTTCACCCCCTCCATATTCAGGTGTTTGGGCCAAAACCAAATCCCAATGAACCGCACTTCGATTACCGTTATCTGCCGTCGTGTAGGCATTTCCGGGAGTAAAATGCAACGAACCGCCAATTTTTTCGTCAAACAGGGTATCGAGAATTGGTTGTTGGATTTCGTAGTTGACACCTAACGAAAATTCACCAATGTATCGCGCCCCCGCATCCGTATCGAGAATCGCGTTCAAACGATCGGTATGGCCACCACATGTAGCTTCAACAATTTTCCCGTGTTTGAAAACAAAGCGAATCCCCTGAAAAACGGTTCCCTGATAACGGGAGCCGATATTGTATGTAATCTCGCCCTCGACACTGTCCCGCACCGGCGCGGTAAAGACTTCTCCATCGGGAATATTTCTACGGCCGTTACATGGAATCACGGGAATATCACGGATCGAAAAAGAGAGATCCGTGCCGGGGGAAACGACCCGTACCCGATCCGTTTTCTGCATGCGTTCAACAAGGGGCTGCTGTGCCCTCTCCATCGCGGCATAATCGGCAGTGCAAACGCGGTAGTAGAAATCTTCGAAAGCATCGGTGCTCATGTTGGCTGATTGGGCCATCGAAGCGGTCGGATATCGCAATACGACCCAGCGGGTATCAGGAACCCGAATATCAAAATGAACCGGTTGTACGTACAGTTGTTGATATGCTTCCATCTTATCTGCAGGGATACCAGAAAACTCGGCACTATTATCGGAAGCGCGAATTCCGATGTAGGCATCCATCAGTCTCATCCGGTCAGCATCAATCCGGGCGGCTGTTTTCAGGGTGTCTTCGTCGGCAGAATCAATCCATTCTCGCAAAACCTGGTTATTGCGCAACTGCACCACCGGAATCGCCCCGACGTTTCGAACTTTCCTGACAAGCAGATTGACCAATTCCGGGCAAGGGAGATCAAAGGCCTCGATAAGAACTTTTTCGCCAGGTTTGAGTTGGCAACTATGCTCTACAAGAAGATCCGCCAATCGAGCTTTACGATGATCCATCAAATCCGCCAGTCTCTATCCAGGAACAACAGGAATAATTTTCAGGCAAGCAGTTCAGTGACCACTTTTGCCGGTGCAACCCCGATCAACTTCTGATCAAGCCCCTGGAATTGTACAGAAAGATTGTGGCAATCCAAGCCCAACAGATGGAGAATTGTCGCGTGCAAGTCATAAGTATGGACGACGTCTTCTACCGCGTTGAAGCCGAGTTCATCGGTGACGCCATAAGTGACCCCGCCCTTGATACCTCCCCCGGCCATCCAGACACTAAATGCGTTGGGGTGATGATCGCGGCCGTCATTCCCCCCCTGAACCATCGGCGTGCGTCCGAATTCACCGCCCCAAATGACAAGGGTATCATCGAGCATGCCCCGTTCCTTCAAATCCATGATCAGGGCTGCACAGGCCTGTTCGGTATCCTTGCAGTTTTTTTTGATTCCTGCGGTCAAACCGCCGTGCTGGTCCCAGGCTTCATGAAAGATTTGCACAAAGCGGGTACCTTTTTCGACAAGGCGACGCGCGAGCAGGCAACTGTTTGCAAATGACGGTTTTCCAGGTTCCGCTCCGTACAGTTCAAGCGTCTGCTTTGTTTCCTGATTCAAATCGACGACATCAGGAGCCTCCGCCTGCATGCGAAAAGCCATTTCAAAGGAATTGATTCGAGTCGCGATCTCTGGATCCTGCACTTGATTCAACTGAATGCGGTTCAGGGCATTGATGGCGTCCAGGGAATCCCGTTGCAGTCTGGTGTCGATTCCTTTCGGGTTGGACAGATACATCACCGGTTCACCACTGCCGCGAAACTGGACTCCCTGATAGGTTGTCGGCAGAAAACCGCTTCCCCAGTTTGAACTCCCTCCACTGGGACCTTTGGTTCCGGTGCTGAAAACGACATAACCGGGCAGGTTCTGCGATTCCGAGCCGAGCCCGTACAACGTCCAGGCTCCCATGCTGGGGCGACCAAATTGGGGGCGGCCGGTATTCATTTCTACCTGAGCGGGCGCGTGATTGAAGGCGGTTGTCTTCATCGATTTGATAATGGCGATCTCATCGACAACTTTTGCCATGTTGGGCAAAACCTCAGAAAGTTCGGCCCCACATTGACCATGTTTGGCAAATTTGAACTTTGGTCCCAACAGCTTCGCCCCAGGCATAATGAAGGCAGAGCGGTAGCCCTTCATCAATTCCGCGGGGGGGAGTTTTCCATCGTATTGGCTGAGCTTCGGTTTG
>JALWSL010000427.1:3718-5091 GCA_027080405.1 Planctomycetaceae bacterium | reverse complement strand
AGGTTGTGCCCCGATGAACGTGTTCTTTGGCGAACCCGTTAATAGAGTTGCGAAGTCAAACAGAGATCGTTCAGAGACAGTTCAGAGATAGTCCTGCAAACCGCGCTGACGCAGTTGTTCGACCAGTTTTGCAATCGCGTTTTCATCGTTTTTATCAGCCACCAGAGTTGCGTCGGGGGTGTGGACGATGACGCAATTCTTGATACCTATTGTTGCGATGAGATGATTTTTTTCTGAATGAATCACACAATCGGCGGTATCGATTCCCACATGCAGGGCGATGATCGTATTGCCGTTTTCGTCTTCGCCGTGAAGTCGCTGTAATGCCTGCCAGCTACCAAGATCGTCCCATTGGAAGGGAGCCTGCACGACAGCAATGCGCTGCGCTCGTTCGAGAACCGCGTAATCGATAGAAATCGAGAGGCAAAGCGGAAACTCCTTTTCCAGAACCTGACGGTCATGGCCGGAACCGATCGCGCTGGCAATTTTTTCGATTCGTTCGATCAATTCCGGTTCGTGCTGTCGCAGGGCCTCCAGTATGGTTTCCGCTTTCCAGATAAAGATGCCGCAATTCCAGAAAAAAGTACCGGCCTGCAGATACCGCTGTGCGGTGCTTCGATCCGGTTTTTCGCGAAAGCTCCCCACTTCAAATGCGCGTCCTGAAGAAACCGGTATCGGCTCGGCCTGTTCGATGTAGCCGAACCCGGTTGACGGGAATGTGGGGGGAACCCCGATCAAGGCCAGACGATCCGGTTGCTTTTCAACCAACTCCACCGCGGTGGCGACACCCTGCTGAAAATCCTCTCTGGTTGAAATCACATGATCGGCAGGCATCACCAGCATGCAGGCATCGGGGTCATTTTTCAACACGTGAACGGCGGCCAACGCAATACAGGGGGCAGTGTTTCTCGCTGCCGGTTCCACCAGAACATTCTGCGCCGGCAGGTTCGGCAACTGCTCCCTGATGGCTGAAACCTGTTCTTCATTGGTCACGACCCAGGTGCGGGAAGGATCGATCAACCCGTCGCAGCGGTTCACGGTCTGCTGGATCATCGTTTCATCACCAACCAGATTCAACAGTTGTTTGGGAACTCTCTTTCTGCTCAGGGGCCAGAAACGGGTTCCGCTTCCTCCCGCCATTATTACCGCGTGTAACATCAGGTTCCGAATCCAGTCGTGAATGATAAAAGATGGATGATGAAAGACGATAAAAATGGACAACTTGAAAACCAGAAAACCGGACGATCCGTACAGAACTGCGGAACTACTTTCCGCATTTTGCTTTCGGGGAGCGTTTTTTCCACGTCAGTGTTGCTTCCACGGCGGAGTGATCAGAAAGAGCCTCCACTTTTTCATCAAGATACGGATTCACC
>JALWSL010000427.1:0-3708 GCA_027080405.1 Planctomycetaceae bacterium | reverse complement strand
GGATTCACCCGAACTTTCTCAACGCTCAAGTGAGAGCATCGATTCATCGTCTGTCCGAGAATGATGTAATCGATGCGCGGGCCTCGTGTCGGTTCAGTCTGATTTTTCGTGCCGCCATCTTCGTCGGGATGCAACGACGGCCAGGAATCGACCGGGCGATGCCGGGGAACCGCTTTGGTCAGCACGTCCCAAAGTTGATTGTATGTCGAACCAGGCGCCTGTCGATACTTGAGATTTCCTCTCGTATTCAAATCGCCCAGTAAAATGAAGTCGATATCAGCCGAAACTTTCTGCTTGATGAAACTGGCCAGTTCATCGAACTGCTTTCTGCGGAGTGAACCATCCCGGGCTTCCAGGTGCGTCACAAAAACATCGACCAGTTTTTTGTCCCCGAAGTTCTTTTCAGGAAATTCCACTTGGGCATAAAGGACTCCCTTGGCAGCGAATCCATCGGCCTGAATTCCATACTTCAACGGGGAGCTGAAGTTTTTGTAGATCACTGAATCTGTTTTGATGAACCGATATCTGGAGATAAGTGAAAGCCCACCGTTATACCGCCCGTCTCTGGGGTCAGGGCCAAACATGATATGGCAATTTTCTCCCCATTTTTTTCTGAGATGGGCGTAAATTATTCTGCGCGGCTCATCATCGAATGTTTCATTCAGGCCGACAAGATCGAAGGCGGCCATCTTTTCGGCAATCTGTTCTGCCCGATAGAGATGCCGGGGCCGTTTGTTGGTGTGCCGGGCGATGGGGGGCAAGAATTGAACATTGTAAGAGATCACCCGAAAAGAATCGCGCGATCCGGAAGCATCGCTCCGTTCCGACTGTTCCTGTGCGTAAATGAGCGCAGGAATGGACAGGATTGAAAAAAGTAGCGGGATGATGGGACAAAGTCGCATTCTGTTTTCCTTTTCCTGTTCGCAACTGTTTCCTGTCTGCAACCAGAACGTTACCCGGATATGACTCTCACTAACGATCACCATCATTCAGGACAGACGGTCTCCCATCTTTCAGCGGGAATGAGGATTGTTGGGGACAGTCAAGGAGCAAGCGCAGAACACGCCAGAATCTTTCAATAATTCGAACACCAGGCGTTGTCCCTTTTCGTTGGGATGCATGCCATCCAGAAGCAGGTCTTCGATCTGCTGTCCCTTCTGTCTGCCATATTCGTTGAAAGCGCGATAGACATCGATCACGGGCACGGCCTGCTCCTTTCCTGTCTGTCGGATGGCAGTTGCATACCGGGTCAACAGAACATTGAAACCGTTTTTGTCATCGGGCGAATAGGGTGGTTTGCCATACAGTCGCTTCAATTTTGGCGTCCAGGCCAGGCAGTTGGGCGTCATCAAGACCACCTCTGCCCGCTTCTGTTTCAATCGACGGATAAACTGCCGGATATTTGCTTCGAATTCCTGCAAACTGACGCGCGGTTTGAGAGCAGGGGGTGTTCTCCAGACATCAACAGCAGCATCGTTGATGCCAAACTGTATGATGACAAGATCCGGATGTTTTGCGACGACATCTTTTTCAAAGCGGGCCAGGGCGGCTCGGGTTGTGTTGCCCCCCACTGCCGCGTTGATCACTTTCGCCGCGATCCCGCGTTTGTGGAATTCCTCTCGAAGCAGGTCGGCGTAGATCTTCAACTTCCCACGAGGTGCCGAAGTGGAATCCCCGAAAACGACAACAACCATCTCCGCTTCCAGAAAGCGGGGAGAGGAAACGACAAGAAAAAGCGTCAAAGCCGAACAAACCAATCCGAAAACGGGACGGGGCTTTCTGACTTCAGAAAGCGGAAACAGAAATTGGTAAACGTGTTTAATCATCTGTACTACCAACGGTTAAAGTTTACGAACGGTGCGAAAACTTATGAAAATCTCATTTTGGTTACGGCGGTCAGAACAGACCAGCCGTGCCGGGCTGTTTCTGTCTATCGAAGCTTAATCGCGATCGGTATCCCATTGGATCGGGAGATCCTGTTCGGCCAGCTCAAGTAGATGATGACATTCCTGATTTGTATCTGCGATACATAAAAACTGCCCCTTGTGAACGAGGTTATCGCGACCAAAGTTCAAGTTGAGCGGCAAGATACCGATGTTTTTTTCCGGTCGAAACAGATGACCCGGTTGATCGAACAGAGCCAGCAGCTTTTCTGATGAAAGTGGTTGAGCGAGTCGCAGGTTTCGCAAAAGCCAGGCACCGTTCGGATGGAAATGTCGCGCGAGCAGAGAAGGATATGTCGCCCCGGTTACACGCGCATTGATTTCGCAGACATAGAGATCGGGAACTGTTTTCCCTTCGCGTTCAACAACGAGCCAATCGATACTGGCGGTGCCACGGTATCCGGTCTGGTGCAACCATTTTCCGACGGACTCAGCCTGCCTGATTGTTTCTTCCCGCAAGCCGGGTAACTGATCCAGATAAGGAGGCGGCGACTCATTCCCCTGGTGAATACTGTCGCTACTGAGAATCTGCTCGGTCATGTCGTATGCATAGATGTGGGTTTCATCGAGGAACAACTGGGTGCTCGGACTGCGTACGTTTTTAATCCCGAATATCCCTTTTTCCAGCCATCCCTGTACCAGACAGGGCCCCTCGTAGAAAAAGTGTTCCGGTACTTCAGGGAATTCCTCTGGATGATTCAAATGACTCAGCCGCAACATCCCAATACCCGAGGCCCCAATTTGAGAACGCAAAACAACCGAGGAATAACCTTTCTCGGCCAGTTTTTGGGCGCAACGCGGAAGATCGGCAGGCGAGGCTGCCAACTCCGTATCGAAGAAAGGCAACCCCTGTTCGACCTGATACTGATGCAGCAGGAACTTGTTATTGCCATCCTGACTGGCTGCGGCGGTCGAGATTGTCCGGGCATTGAGATACTCTGCAATCAGGGATAAGATATCGTCCGTGACGTATCCATCGAGCCACTCCGCTCCATGATCCACAAGGGACTGCAGATGATGGGTCGCTTCCACCTTTTTCCCGCTTTTGAGGTACTCGCCCAATTCGACGTATTCGGAGTGCTTCATCACCTGTAATCGGGGTAGCGACAGGCCGAGATCGTTCTGCAAGTATCGGCACAGGGTTTCATCCGGCTCCCGTTCGAGGACAAGCAGATTATCCTGATTTCGGAATAACAGGTTGATGATCGGGATCAGTCGCCCCCCGTAGGAATCGATCTCTCCGACTTCGTCGACCAACGCCTGCGTCTGTTGTTCATTCCCGAAAAACAGGGCCAGCAGATTCGCAAAAAACACAACCCGGCGTGACCACAGACAGGGCAACTGTCCATGTGTATCAACAAACTCGATTTGATCACCACTCGACATCGGAAAAACGGAACTCCCCGGTAATAAATGGATCGCGACTGGGCAAAGCCGACAGGCTCACCAGATCGTAACAGATTCCCGATCGATAGATAAAGCCTGTGCGGCCCGAGAACAACAAAACCGACGCCCCTTCCGCCCGGCATCGGGGAAGTTCGATCTCCGCAACAATCGGTTTGGCGAATTGTGCAGATCGGGACAAACTGATCGATGCTGCATTGTGACACGGGTGAAAATGGTAGCGCGTTCAATCACCTCAAATCACCAGTCAAACGCAATACCTTCGTTGAATCAGGGAGATCAACGAGTGAAGCGAAACGGAAATTTTTCTTAATAAACCTTTAACAAACCTTTAAAAATACACATTTTCACGTTACCATAC
>JALWSL010000426.1 GCA_027080405.1 Planctomycetaceae bacterium | reverse complement strand
AGCAAGAAGTAGAAGACGAACTGGCGGCTCTGCGAAATCGAATCCAGAACTCATGACCCCTGACGCGTCCCCGCCACGAATCAGCCACATAACCGAAAACGCGCGGCACGCACGCCCCGCCCGAGACCGTTACGCCATCAGCACGCACGCTATCGCCATTCAGTCACTGTTTCGTCTCCGAGAGGAAAACCGGTTTCCTCTCCGACTGGGGCAGGTCGGACAACCAGACGGTTGATCACTTTGTCGACATCGTAAAGTGCCTTGACATATTCGTCGAGCTCAGGGCAGTCGCAGTCAGATTTGACGACCCCTTCCAAACAGACGGCATCGTCGCCAACCCGCCGAACTACCAGGTGATCAAATTCAACATCCGAACTTGATTCCAACCGGTGGGCCAACTCCCTTTCGACGTGGTGATTTTTGCGATCCGAAAAATCGTACTCGTCGAAATCAGCTTCACAGGAATCCCCACACCACTCCGTCGTATAGCACTCTTTCTCTCTTTGGCTCATCTCGGTACTCCTTTTCAAAAGACACAAGCCATGCTCCCGTAGCAAGTTCCAACTTCCCTGTAGCCTCTACCGTCCATTCTACAAAAAAACAGCCCTGAGCCAAGATATTTCAACGATTTCTTATGAGTTATCTAGGATTTGCAAAAAATCCTGATGGAAGTACGGGTATGATTGCCTCCTGGCGATTCAAAATGCATAGTATGGGGCATATAGGGCATTGCATTCGACGCCATGCGAAAGTGAAATGAATTAAAGAACCGACTGAGAGTGCACAGGGGCGAAGCTTCTTTTTGCACTTTTATCTGTTATGATGGGGAGACGGATCGCAATCTGAAAGTAAACCTTTATATTGCTGACGGAGGATGCGGTTTTACCATTTCAGTTCGCAGGGTGTTGATGAGCCCTCGTGTTGGTGAACCCTTATTCTGACATTTCTGCCTCGATCACTTCTTCTAACATTTCGAAAAATCACTTTGATTGTGGTAAATCGATCACACTGGCTTTATGGATGCGATTTTAACAGGTTACGAAGTTTCCCAGACAGCCTGGCTGTATCTCTCGTCGATGTTGATCATCGCCGTGTTTTACCGCTTTCGCCGTCCCTGGTCGCTGCGCAACTTTGACTTGATTCTGCTCCTCTCTCTTTCACCCGGGGTGCTGATGGTTCGTTCCGACCGGGGAACATCGGTTGGATACACCTTCCTGTTTCTCAGCACCGCGTTGTGGGCGATCCGACTGCTGTGGGATCGCTATTTGACCAAACGACCACGCATCGACCCGAACCTGATCTCGCCAGGAATGATATTCCTGGGTGTTTGTGCGTTTGGGTTTTTAATGACCGAGTCGATCACTCGGCCCGCGGATCCGGGCACGGTTACGACCGTCATGAAGGGAGAGAAAATAATCCAGGCTGCTTCGTCTCCCGGGAATGCCGACCCCGCAGTGATTCCGAACGAAGCATCGGATCAAGATTCCGATCCTGAAGAAGCCGGCCCGACCGCGTCGCTTCTCGGTGGGACTGTTTCCACGATATCCCGCCTGTTTTCCGGATATTCAATTTCGAATGATTCATCGATCCGTTTCGGCATCGTGGAAGAAACAGCCGCCCGCATTCTGGCCATTCTGGCCCATATCGCGATTATAACGGGACTTTACTGGATCGGTCGTAATCATTTCCACGACAAAACGCAGGGAGTGGCGATGGCAACCATCTATCTTTTGATGCCCTGCACTTCGTACGTGGTCAGTGAAGTCGATCAGGTACTGCCCTGTGCTTTTATCATCTGGGCGATTGCCAGCTATACACGACCGCTTATTGCAGGCGTATTGATGGGGTTCGCCTGTGGCTCCATGTTCTTCCCGGTTTTCCTGCTCCCGATCTGGTTCTCTTTTTTTGGATGGAAACGTTCGCTGCCTTTTTTCGCGGGAGTTGCCATTGTGGCTGCAATCCTTGCAGGAGCAATCGCCTTAATCACTCCCGACACCTACACCTTCACACAGCAGACGATCAATCGCATCGATTTTCGATTACTGAGTTTTGAAGGAGGCTCGGGAGAACAGGGATTCTGGAATTCCATCCATCCGGCTTACCGTATCCCGGTGATGGTCGCCTTTGCGATTCTGGTTATCACGTTGACCGTCTGGCCCTGGAAGAAAACGTTGGAAGTACTGCTCTCCTATAACGCTGCGATCATCGTTTTTAGCCAGTTCTGGTATCCACAACTTGGTGGAGTTTATGTTCTCTGGTACTTGCCACTGTTGATTCTGGTCATTTTTCGTCCCCGACTGCTTGCCCAATGCGATTACCCGGCTGTTCCGTCTCGCCGCGCCACACAACTGGAGCCAGGTACATCCTCAGCCGGCGCACAGGGCATTGGTACCGTTTCCCATCCCTTTTACCACTGAAGTTGCCGCCGAGGATTTTCGATTGACGCCCCGCATCGAGTCTGACTCTCCAGGCAAGTCCCCGCTTTCCACGAAACAACAACTACAAACCCCATTCGACAGAGCTTCGTTCCCATGTTGAAACTGTTTCTTTTTCTTGCCAGATTCTCAATCACCGCCTGGTTAGGTGCGGCAAGCCTGTTTGTTGCTGTCACTGTTGTAGAAATCCGCTCTGGAGAACTGGAAAGCCTTGTCCTTGACACTCTTATCCTGTTGAGGTTTCCTGTCTATTACCTGTTTACCTTTTCATTGCTTTCAGCAAGTCTGATCGCGGGGATCGCCTGCTGGATTCTCTCAAAAGGGAAAATCGGCAAATTTTTCACTGTATTAATTGCCTTGTCGCTCCTCATTCTGATTGGCGATTATTTTTGGGTCTACCTTCGGCTGGAAGGAATGTTGACTCCTCTGGGAGTTCCCCGCCCCCATTATTTTCCCTTCTATCACAAACTGACCGAAGCGTTGAATTCTCTCGCCATGCTAATCAACCTGATCGCATCGGGCGCGATCAACTGGCCGGGAAAAATTCAAACGAATGCGATAGACTGATTGCACAACGATCCCGCGTTTTTCTTTTATACACTTTTTCTCTGGGCATCATGGAAAATAGGGAAGTCGTATGACTACTCGTGCCGGTAAGGTTTATCTGGTTGGAGCAGGCCCCGGTGATCCCGGTCTGCTTTCTTTGAAAGGGCTTGAGTCCTTACAGGAAGCCGATTTCATTTTATACGACGGGCTTGTCAATCCGCTTCTCCTGCGGCATTCCCGCGCTGATGCAGAAAGAACAGCCCGGGCGGATGAAGCGGGCAAACGGGTTCTGCATCAACAGCAGATCAATGAACGCCTGATCGAACAGGCACGGCTCGGGAAAACTGTAGTCCGACTGAAGGGAGGCGACCCTTTTATTTTCGGAAGAGGAAGTGAAGAAGCTGCCGCCCTGGCAAGTGCGGGCATCGAATTTGAAGTCGTGCCGGGAATAACCGCTGCAACAGCGGCGGCGGAGTATGCGGGCATTTCATTAACGCATCGCGATCATGCCTCCGCCGTATGCCTGATCACCGGACATGAAGATCCTGCCAAGCCGGAATCTGCGATCGATTACAACATTCTTGCGCAATTCCCGGGCACTCTTGTTTTCTATATGGGGTTGCATCGCTGCCAGGAGATAGTTGATTCGTTGATTGCTGCCGGAATGCCGGCTGATACTATGGGAGCGGTAATCACAAAGGCATCGACACCGGCCCAAAAGGTTGTAACGGGACAGATCGACGAGTTGTCACACCTCGTGAAAGAAGCCGGCCTGCACCCACCATCGCTGATCATCATCGGCAACTGCGTTCGGCAACGGGAACAGATCAAGTGGTTTGAAAACAAACCGCTGTTTGGTTTGCGAATCGCCATCACGCGCCCGTTGGAACAAGCCGAACCTCAACTTCAAAGAGCAATCCAGCTTGGGGCAGATCCCGTTGTGATGCCTCTGCTCGAAATCAGGGAACCTGAAGAGAGTACCGAACTCGCTGCTGCTGTTGATGCCATTTCAAAGTATGAGTGGATTCTTTTCACCTCGGCCAATGCAGTGCATGGACTGTTGCGTCATCTTTTCAGAAGCGGAAAAGACTTACGGGTTCTGGGAAACTGCCGACTGGCCTGTATCGGTTCGGCTACGTCAACCGCCCTGGAACAGTATCATCTGAAACCGGATCTGGTTCCTCACCAGTACCGCTCCGAAGATCTTGCACGCGAACTGATCAGACTGCATCCCTCCGGCCCATTGCTTTGGCCATGCGCCAATCGGGGACGGGATGTTCTTGAAAAGGAATTCCGGGCAGCCGATATGAACCTGCACCGAGTTGTTGTCTACGAACACCACGATGTACAGGAACTATCACCCCAAAATTCATATTGGCTTAAAAATGGAGAAATCGACTGGGTCGGTTTGAGCAGCCCGGCGATCGCGCGAACCTTTGCAAAGCTCCTGCCTGCAGAATCTCGCAGATACCTGGGCAATAAATTGAAGCTGGCGGCTATCAGCCCGCTGACCGCACAAGCCGCCAGGGACGCAGATTTGCCGGTTCACCTGATTGCGGAAGAATCGAGTTGGGAAGGAATCTTCGGATCGATCATGAAGCAACATCATTCTTCGAAATAGATCCCTGTTTGCTCTGCGGAATCACTTTCAGCTCGATCACGGAACGAAAGAGTGGCAAAATGGAGGCCGGTAGCAACCGGCGTCAGCCTCATCCTTGATGATTCGTCATCAACTTAACCGTCTTAATCGTTCGAGATCAAGTTGTGTATTCCGAATTGAGCCGGATGTATTCCTGTGTTAGATCGCAGGTCCAGATTCGCCAGCGACCCTTGCCGTACGGGAGAGTGATGTCGATAACAACCTCGCCGGTTTTCATCGCGGCGGAAACTTTCTGTTCGTCGTATTCGACCACTGTTCCTTTTTTGAAGATGCCGTAGTTGTTGATCGCCAGCGAAATATCCTTTTCACTTTCAATACAACCGGTTCTCCCACACGCTGAAACAATCCGCCCCCAGTTGGGATCGTTTCCCGTAATTGCGGTTTTCACGAGAACATCTTCTGCGACGGTCTTGGCAATTCTCTCTGCCTCTTCGAAAGAACGGGCTCCTTC
>JALWSL010000425.1 GCA_027080405.1 Planctomycetaceae bacterium | reverse complement strand
GGGCTGTGCCATTCGCCAGTTTTGCTGCGCACGCTGACAGCACGAAGCAGATGCCCTGTGGTCGCGGTCTGATTGTGGGAAATCAGGTGATGCTGCCTTTCGGACAACGGGAGATCTGGTTTTTTGATCTGGATAAAAAGGAGTTCATTTCCCGCTCACATGTTGAGGAAAGCCGTCTGCGGCTTGGCAACCTGGTGATGGCACATGGGAAACTGATTTCCGCAGGGCCGGAGACAATCGCGATGTTTCAGCCCCGGCAGCTTGTAGAACAGAAAATCGTTCAGCGTTTGCTGGAGAATCCGCAGGATGCGTGGGCATTGATGAAGCAGGCAAAGATATACGCTTTGGATCGACAATACGAAGCGGGATTGAAAGAGTTGGTCAAGATCGATGAAAAAACATTGGAGGGAGAACAGCGCAGACAATACCGCGAACAGATGCTGGAATGCCTGAGCATGATGTGCAGGGAACATCCCGATCGTTATGAGGAGGAATTCAGGCAGATTCCGAGATATATCGAAACCGACAGCGAACGTCAAAAGTTTTTGCGTTTGTACGCCAGACGGATGGTCTATCGCAAAGACGACGCCAAAGCGTTTGAGGCATACGCCAAACTGGCCAATTTCCGTTCCCGCGCGTTGCTGGAAGATTCGCTTCACCTGGACGCTTCCCTGTCTTCCCGGCAGGATGTCTGGCTTCATTCCCAAATGAAAAAACTCTGGGACAATTCGTCGGGAGAGGTGACTTCGCTGATCATCCGGGCGGTCAATGAAGCGGTCGAACAGGCGGTTGATTCGAATGATCTGCAGCAAATGTTGCATGTTGTGCAGGTTTACGGATTCCATCCCGATATCGAACCGGTCTATTTTCGAATGGTGGAACTTGCCATCGAGCAACAGGATTATGCCACGGCACAGTTTGCACTGAATACGATGGCCCGGCAGGAAGATGAATCTATCGTTGCGACATCGATCGCCAAGCGGGCCGAGTTGCTTTACCGCTTTGGTCTGCACAGCGACGCCGCGTATTACATGAAGATTCTTCAGGAGAAACCGGCTGATCTGGTTCTGCTGGACGGACTGACCGTGGGAGAATGGCTGGAGGAGAAAGAGAAAGAGGACTGGCACGGTTCCATTCCGGCCGATCTTTCCAGAACTTCGTGGGAGGGCGAGGAATACGAACTGATACGGATCGGTTCCAGTAGCGGGAACCGATTGAGCGGGATAGTGAATCTGTCTGAATCGGAACTTCCGTTCTATCGGGAACATCGTTTTCTGTTTCGTTCCCGGGATAACCGATTGGATATTATCCGTTTGAGGGATGATCAGCTGATCTGGTCGATTCCGTTACAGCAGACGGCCAGTTCAGCGGCTACCAACGTGTTGCCAATTCGCATCGACGGTCATTTACTGACACTTTATTACAAGGGGATGGTCCAGTGTTATTCTCTGCCCGATCAGCGCCTGGTCTGGGCGCGACCGCTCTCGGATCGATCAGCGAACAGGTACACCATTCAGGCTGCCGGGCAGCGGCTCCCCGCATTGCATAAGGCATCGTATGTGGCAAGTCGGTTGCGAATCAACAGTTCCCGTCGCAAGTTCGGGCCGTTGGCGATCTCCACTTCGCATACGTTGTGCTATTTCAGCAAACAGGATCTGGTAGCGGTGGACCCCTTGAACGGAGAGGTTCGCTGGATTCGACGAGGCGTTCCGGTCGGAACCGTTGTCTATGGCGATGAGCAGTATCTTTGCCTGCTGACTCCGAACAGTTCGGAAGTGAAAATTCTCAACACAACCGATGGGCGTTCTGTCGAGGCGGGCAATTTTTCTTCGCTGATCAATGAGGCGATTTCCGTTTTCAATCACCAGTTCATCGTTGTGCAGAAAAATCGTTCCAGTATTCTGGGGCTGACTGCCAACACGATGAAAATAGCCGCAATCGATATCGTTTCCCGCGAAACTGTCTGGGAGTTTTCGATCGGCAGCAACGACTATGTGGGACAGTTGGATGAAAAGTCACTGATCGTTCTCAAAGAGCAGGGTGTTTTTCAGGTAATTGCATTAAGTGATGGAGAATTGCTGCTGGAGGGGGACATCGAGATGGTGAAGGGGCTTCGTGAAGTGTCGGTTTTTCGTGACGCCCAGCAGATTTATCTTGTTTTGAATACGTCAACCCGACAGACATCTTATCTGAACCTGCTCAATCAACGGGTCAACGGTTATCTGGTGGCGATTGACCGTCAGACGGGTGAGCAGAATTGGAAATACGCCACCAAGGGATTGAACTTGATCCTGCAGGACGTGAATCAGATACCGGTTCTGCTTCTGGCTGCAAGAAAACCGGAGCGAGTTCACAAACTGACCCTCAACATGTTCCGGATCCTGATGATCGACAAGCAGAGCGGTAAAGCCGTTTTCGAAAAAGCACTGACAACCCAGCAGCCCCCCAATCGACTTTCCTGGAGTCTGGCGAAAAAGCAGATCAAGATGATCTCGTACAACGCTGTCCACATCTTGAGACCGAAATCGGAACCCGGGAAACCGTCAGAACAGTAAGCGTAGTTCAGAAAAGTTGACTGGCGATATTGTTGCCATTGTTGGCATTGCCATGATGTTGCTATTGCTATTATTGTAAAATGAGTTCAGGAAGTTTCTGGAACAGGTTTCTCGTTCATGTATTCCGGGGTGAAAACATTAGGTGGCCGCCAATTCTGGGGAGATGTCCATTTCTTTCGTGATTGGCGGATCCAGAAAAGAGTGCAATCGGAGCGGTTTCGCCTACTTGACGGAAAGGATCGCCGGTTCGCTTCCGGCACGTTCGAGCAATGTCTGGCGGAACTGGAAAGACAGAAAAAAATTCGCCAAATGGAACCGTATCGCGGCAAAGCTGTTGTGCTTTTACACGGCATCATGCGTTCTGCGAAATCTTTCAACCCATTCAGGCGTGAACTGGAAAAAAAGGGGTATCACGTCTATTCCGTCGATTATCCAAGTACGCGGGTAGCGATCGAGCAGGCAGCCGACTATCTGCATCAGGTGCTTCAATCGCTTGAGGGAATCGACCAGATTTCGCTTATCGGGCACAGCATGGGAGGGTTGGTCATCCGAGCCTGGTTTCAGGAGCATGAAGACGCGAGAATCGACAAGGTCATCATGTTGGGAACGCCCAACCAGGGGGCAGAGATGGCCGAAGCGTTAAAAAACTTTCTGCCGTTTCAGTGGGTCTTGGGTAAAGCGGGCCAGCAGTTGGCGACAAACGAATCGAACTCCGCCCGGCATCTGGCGGTTCCGTCGGTTCCGTTTGGGATTATCGCAGGCGGACGGGGAGAACAGACCAACGGATATAATCCCTGGCTGCCCGGTGATGATGACGGCACGGTGACAGTTGCCAGTGCCCATCTGGAAGGCGAGGCGGATTTTCTCAGGCTTCCCTGTCTGCACATGTTTCTGATGCGGGATAAACGGGTGATCAAAGCCGCTCTCCAGTTTCTGGAAACCGGGAAATTCTGTCCGAACTCTGTGCCGGTCGAAACGGGATAAGGCGGTTGATTCGTGGTCTTTGGTTTGGCGACTCGAGTTTGGGGAAAAGGGAATCACGCCAGGACGCAAAGGGAAGAAAAGCAATAGATGAAAGCGGCAAGGTGCCAGCCCTGCGGTATTTTGATATCGCCTGGTAATGACTGGAGGCGCTCATCACCGGACGGCTCGTAACAATTATCGGATAGCTTGCACTGTTGTCTCATTACAGTGTCTGGCCGTTGCGGTATGAAATTACGCTGGTTTTCCTGCGGGAGAGAGTTCGACAAGCAGTTTTTCGATGAGCAGACGTGGCGGTAGCGAGGAGCCGCCTTTCATGCCGAGATCGGCCTGCAAAATGAGCTGCGGAATCTGCTCGGCCCGTTGACGTCCGAGTTTCCGCAAATAGGCTTCACTGGCAGGGATTTCCCTGGGGAACACGCCCGCCATTTTCAGTGCGGCGGCCAGTGGTCTGTTGGGACCGGAAAGTCGAACGGCATTGGTCAGTTTTCGGTAGACGAATGAAATCCCTCCCAACAGTTTCTGCGGTGCTTCACCGGCATTGAGCAATTTATCGAGTTCGGTCAATGCAGAATCGAGATGGCCATCGCGGACTCCATTCAGCATCGCCCAGGTTGTTTCCAGCCGCCAGCCTCCCACCAAAGAGTGGACATCTTCCGGTGTAATCTGGTCTCGGGTTCCGACATAGGAGGCGAGTTTATCCAACTCACGATCCAGCAAACCGATCGACGTTCCTGCCAGTTCGATCAACAATTGAACCGCCGGGCGGGCAATTTTTTTCTGATATCTCTGTTGGGCATGTTTGCCGACCCAGCTGATCAACTGGTTTCCCTTCAGTTCGGCACATTCGATCGCAAGTCCGGATTTGGCCACTTTTTTTGCCAACTTCGTATTCTTGGGCCAACTTTTCACATCGAGGAGAAACAGCGATTTTTTCGCGGGCTGATCAGCATAGCTTTCCAGTTGGGGACGGTTCGCTTTGACAAAATCATCGGCAGCTTGAATACAGACACAGCGCTGGCCTCCCCACATGGAAATCGTTTTCAGTTCGTCGGAAACCGCCCGCCACTCGCAATCGCGTCCTTCAAGGATGGTTGCCAGTTCACTGGCTGATTCCCCATCTCCAAACGCCTGGGCAAGAATGGAATGCTGCACCTGCTGTTTGAGATATCGTTCCGTCCCGAACAGAACAATCATCGGTGGCAGCGGTTCGTCACTGGATCGGTTGAGAAATTCAGTCGCATGCATGCCATTAAACTAACAAAAAATGAAAGACTTGCCAGTAAAACGAAAATGAAAAACAAGGCGGTCTTCTTTCCGTCTGTCAACTTTACGGGCGTTGTGGCCCTTTACCGCAGTTCATTTCGGGTGGAATTGCCGGAGTTTCATATCATTAAGGATTGATGGAAGTTGAATCGTCGTTATGCTGTCTGTTTCTGTTCGATCAGTTCTGAATGTCGAGTTGCCTCGATAAGCGCCCGAAACTTCTGGAGAGAAAATGTCTGATTCGCGAATGCACCGTTTGCCGCTTGTTTTGTTCGGCATCTATTTGCTGTTGTACGGCGGTTTTATTGG
>JALWSL010000424.1 GCA_027080405.1 Planctomycetaceae bacterium | reverse complement strand
ATCCAGCCCCAGTTCTTCTTTGGCTTCCCGAAAGCAATCTTCAATCGGCCAGCGTCCAAAGGCGACCCGCAGAATCTTGCGAAGCGACCAGCCATCACGCCCCGGAACACGATTGGATAAAAAGTATTTGATTTCGCCCGTCAACACATTGCGAGCAACAATCAGTGTGCACTGGTTGCTGACCAGTTCGCCGGTACGCGTTTTTCGCCAACAGGTTGCCCAGCGAATTTCCCATACCTCGCTGCCGTGATCTGTCTGTTTGATGCGGTACCGTTGAGGTGTTTGTTGATGGAATACCGGCGAGTATTTTGCCAGGTTTTGAACGTCGCTCGGTCGCCTGTCCCGCTGAAGCAATCGCGGGTATTTCTTCGGACGCCCGGCAGCGTTTTGAGGCGGTTTTTTCAGTACTTTCGGCTTGGTGAGCCAAACGTGCGCATTCGGCGGAACCTCCACAACAAAAGCCTCTTTTCGAGCATCGAGTCCATCGAGAAACGCACCGTCACGACCGTAAAGTTCGTCGGCTGTCCAGGCCATCACCTTGATCCCGTTGTCTCTGGAACGATCAATCAAGTCCAAAGCGATTTGTGGTTTCGTCTGGAAGACAATCTCATCCGGAATGTAGTTTTTTTTCGGCGCACCGAATCGTCGATCCACTCACGAGGCAGGTACAGTTGGGCGTCCAGAAGGCAATCAAACCCGGGAGCCGAATACGCCAACGCAACATGGTTGATGCAGTTTTCAATCTTTCCGCGATTGCCATTGTACTGACGTTTGACGCCGGCTGTTTCACGCCCGCTCTTGGCGGTTCCGGTTTCGTCGATACAGCCAATCGCCTCCGCACAGGTGTGCTCGGCGGCAATCAGTTGCTGGCAGCGATCCCGCAGCATCTGCTCATCCCAGACGATCGATTCGAGAAACCGCTGCAATGTGCGAGGAGCAACGTTCTGATCCAACGCGATCGCTTCCGCATTTTTGCGTTGTACGTCCGAGAGCAAACCTCGCACATAAACAAGCAACAAATCCCGCCCCGCCGAGCGAGCGAAACAGTCAGCAAATTTTTTCAGGAACTGGGCAAGCATTTGACCCAACTTTGCGATATCATGAATCGACATGGGACGACCTTCCGTGATTTCCGCGTGAAATGTTAAGATCACACGGAGGGTCGTCATTTTTCGATCCCAGGTCAAGATCGATAACCTCAGTCTGAATCACGACTTACAGTCAAACAAAAAACAAACTTGGCGCTGTCCAGCTAAGTACCGCCTAGTCGAACTCATCCAAGCTTGTACTCATTCAATTGGTTGAGTGCAATACATCTTCCGTTGACGATTAGTCACTTTCCTGCATGGTTCTTTTTCTGTACTCTGTACGTTGGCATCAAACCTGATTGATGTCACCGTTTTCTATTTTCAAACCAGAGGATACCATGATGTTGCAATACCGGTTGATTCGCGGCGTAGGCTCTCTCCTGTTTCTTTTGGGAACGACTGTTTGCTTGCTGAATTCCGGTGTGGCACAGGCGGAAGCTGCCCGCCCGAATGTGCTGTTTATCATCTCGGATGATTTGAATGTTGATCTCGGCTGTTACGGTCATTCACAGGTGAAGTCCCCTCACATTGATCGCCTGGCCGCTTCCGGTGTTCGGTTTGAGAAGGCCTATTGCCAGTATCCGCTATGTGGGCCTTCCCGAAATTCGATGCTGACAGGACTCTACCCGAATAGTAGCGGTATTTTGTCAAACCAGCAGATATTTCGTCAGACGGTGCCGCATCATATCAGTTTGCCTCAGGCGTTTCGCCGGGCGGGCTATTTCGCGGGGCGTATCGGCAAACTATATCATTACAATGTTCCAAAATCGATTGGCACCAATGGGCACGATGACCCTGGTTCATGGGAATTGGAATTGAATCCCGCCGGTTGTGACCGCCTGATTGAAGAACCGGATATTTTTTCTCTCCGCAAGGGATCTTTCGGAGGGACACTCAGTTGGTACGCTTCTCCCCGGGGTGATCTGTTGCATACCGACGGTATGCTTGCCAGTGATGCCGAGTGGGTTTTGGAACGATGTGCGAAAGATCGAAGCAGACCGTTCTTTCTCGCAGTCGGTTTTTATCGTCCGCACACTCCCTACGTTGCACCAATCCCGTATTTCAGAAATTATCCCGTGAAACAGATGCCACTCATCAAAGGGGTTGAAGAAGACATAAAGGACTTGCCTCCTTTGGCGCTGGCCAGCCACAAAAAGGAACACGATCTTCTGAACGATGATTTGCGCCAGCAGGCCATTCAGGCCTACTTTGCCAGTATCAGCTTTATGGATGCGCAAGTCGGTCGCGTTCTGGACAAGTTGGAAGAGTTGGGGTTGGCGGAAAACACCATTGTCGTTTTTACCAGTGATCACGGTTATCATTTGGGAGAGCATGGCCTGTGGCAAAAAATGAGCCTGTTTGAAGAAAGTGCACGCGTTCCCCTGATTATTTCTGCTCCCAAGCATTCCGTCTGCGGAGGAGTCGCAGCGACACCGGTGGGGCTAATCGATCTGTATCCAACATTGACATCGCTTTGCGGAGTAGAGGCCCCCGATAATCTGCAGGGACAGGATTTGAGCAAACTTCTGGCTGATCCTCAACTTCCCGGTCGCGGCTGGGCTTTAAGTGAAGTGACCCGTCGCAGCGGTAAAGGGAAAAACAGAAAGAGAGTCTTCGGCTATTCGATTCGCACTGCTCAATGGAGATACACCGAATGGGCTGAGGGATCGCATGGACGCGAACTTTATGACCACCAAGCTGATCCGCTGGAACAGACGAATCTGGCGGTGGATGGCAAGCATCAGGATATTATTGAGCGACTCTCGAAAAAACTGCATAACGTCGTTGCCGAGTCCTTTCCGGAATCAGGAAAGATTCCGCCAATCAAGCCCGGCGTTTGGGCACCAAACTTGACCAATCCATGAATGTGCCCATTGAATGTGCCATCCCGGATGTCGCTCTCCCGCATGAGCGGTAATTAATTTTATTAGATTTCATCTGACTTCACCTGTATTGGAAATTCCCATGCAAATCGAACAAGCTCTGACTCGATCGTTACTGACGGGTATTTTTCTTGTGATGAACGCCAGCATCACATTTGCTCAATTACAGCCGCCTTATCGTGTTTTACAAATTGATGGTGTTGAGAAGATTCGTCTGCTTCCGCCGAAGCCGGGTAATCCACGCAACAGGGAAGGGGACTTCATTTCACTTAAAGATGGGCGAATCATGTTCATTTACAGTCACTTTACCGGCGGGGGAAGTGACCACGCGGCTGCGCATTTGGCGGCACGATTTTCCAGTGATGGCGGGAAAACCTGGACGAAGAACGATGTGGTCGTTGTCGAACGTGAGGGCAAATTCAATGTGATGTCGGTCTCGTTGCTGAGGCTGCAAAGCGGAGAGATTGCCCTGTTCTATGCCAAAAAGAATTCCATTGCCGATTGCAGGCCGATGTTGCGACTTTCGACTGATGAAGGAAAAACCTGGAGCAAGCCGATTCTCTGTATCGAAAAGGTCGGCTACAACGTACTGAATAATGATCGAGCGGTTCAGTTGAAAAGCGGACGCATCATTCTGCCAGTGGCGCTGCACAATTCTCCCTCTGTCAATAAATTCAATGGCAGTGGCATCATCAGTTGTCATTACTCCGACGATAACGGAAAAACCTGGAAGCAGTCTTCCACTTCCCAACAGGGAAAGAAGGTCATCTTTCAGGAGCCAGGCATTGTCGAACTGAAAGATGGTCGTTTGATGATGTTTTGCAGAGCTTCCGGCGGTTTTCAGCAGATTTGCTATTCGGAGGATCAGGGAGATACCTGGTCCCCCTTCAAGGCATCAAACATTGCTTCTCCCGTCTCACCGGCAACAATCGAACGGATTCCGCAAACCGGTGATTTGATTCTGGTCTGGAATAATCATGAAAATATCGCACCGGAACTGAGAGGCAGACGAACTCCGTACAATGTTGCCCTCTCCCGCGATGAAGGAAAAACGTGGGAGCATATCAAAACTCTGGAAAACGATCCGAATGGCTGGTACTGTTACACAGCTTTGACATTCATAGGCGATCATGTCTTACTCGGACACTGCGCCGGAGATCGACGCACTGGCGGGTTGAATCTGACACAAATTACGCGATTTTCACTTGATTGGCTTTACGATCGATAGGTTTCCTGGCGACATTCGTACGAAAGGCAAAGAGTTGTACCGTGGAGCAGCTGATCTGTTCTGTCCGCCGTAACCAAAATGAGATTTTCAAAAGTTTTCGCACCGTTCGTAAACTTTATTCATAAACTTTAACCGTTAGTAGTACGGAGCGGTCTGGCGATCTGTCGCCTGTTTTTCATGAATTGATATTGCCTGTTGTGTCGCTGGCTGTATTGTGAATTTTATCGCTGGATTTCGGCATAAAGAGTTTGGCATAATAATGGATTGCCTCCGATTCCTCTGTTTTATTAAATTGGTTTGGAGAGTGAGATGCGTCAGGTTGCATTGTTCGAGTCGGAGGAAGGTGCTTCATTAGACCAGGAAGGATTTCGAGTATGTTGACATTCGAGGGAAAAGGAATATCGCATCAGTGTGATGGAGCAACACGCCGTGATTTTCTGCAGGTCGGGACATTGGGTGCGGTTGGTTTTACCCTTGCGGACTGTCTCGCGGCTGAAGCGGCCTCGGGGAAAAAGAATGATGATCGTGCCTGCATCATGATTTTCAACCTCGGAGCACCGAGCCACATCGATCTGTTTGACATGAAACCTGATGCTGCCGCCGAGGTGCGGGGACCGTTCAAACCGGTTAATACAGCTTCGCCGGAAATTCAGATTTCTGAACTGTTGCCGCTGCACGCCAAAATTGCGGATAAATTCTCGATTGTTCGCTCTGTCCATCACAAAGGGGCTGCTGTTCACGATTCCGGCTGGCAGATGATGCAAACCGGTCGTCAATTCACAGGAGGAGTGAATTCGCCCCACGCGGGTTCGGTCGTCAGCTATCTGAGGGGAAGACGGACCGATTTGCCTCCGTTTGTCATTCTACCTGAGCTGATGGGGCGAGGAGGAGGGGGACTCCCCAACGGGCAGGCAGCCGGTTTTTTGGG
>JALWSL010000423.1 GCA_027080405.1 Planctomycetaceae bacterium | reverse complement strand
TCGTTTCAGTTTACTCACCGACGCTTTCTTCGATGTGTTTTTTTTCGATGTCGTTAATATGAGCGGTTTGCGGTGCGAGCAGATTCAAATCGGAATCGTTTACCATTTCCGCTAAATGTCTACTCCTCATCAGCCGTTTGTCCAGTCCGGCCAGTTGAACCGGCCCTGCCTTGCTACCTTGCTGAAGCGGAGAGGATCAATTCATTACATCTCCCGGGCGATCCGCTCAAATGCGTCGGTCATTTCTTTGGCAGTCTGCCAGCGATCATCAGGATTCTTTTCCAATCCCTTGAAAATGACTCCCGCAATGTCGCCGGAAAGATCCGGAGCAAACTGCCGGATATCCAGGGGAGGTCGATTCAGGTTCTTGACAATCGTCGCCAGGTTTTTTCCCGGCGGGTAGGGCAGGTGATTGGCACACATCTGGTAGCAGGTAACCGCGTAGGAATAGATATCAATTCGCTGATCCGTCCGTTGTCTTTTCACCAACTCCGGAGCCATGTAATCAGCGGTGCCGGTTCGATTCCCGGGCGCACAAAAGGTGGGTGTGTTCGGAACAGTCAGACCGAAATCGATCAGCTTGATGTCTCCCTTGGCGTCGGTCAGCATGTTTTTGGGGCAAAAATCACGATGAATCCAGTTCTGTTCATGGAGATACTGCAAGGCTTCGCCCATTTGAATCATCCATTTCAGACAGTAGTTTTTCATCGTTTCATTTTGCAGTTCGATAAACTGCAACAAACCGATCCCATCAATATATTCCATGACCAGAAACGGTTTATCTTCCGTGTTTACTCCATATTCCATGGTTTTGACAATATGCCGATGTTTCAAACTGACAGCGACTTCTCCCTCCGAGGGGCGTGCTCCTTGGGGAAACCGCTGGTTGATTTTCCGCTGTTTTTCCGGATCGATAATTTTTAACGCGACGGTCCTTGTTGTCTGGCGATCTCTCGCTTTCCAGACATCCGACATCGTTCCCGTCCCCATTTTCGAAATCATTTCAAAACGGGAATTCAAATCAACGCGATCATCAACAGGCTTTTCCCGTCGAAACCATTTCTTCAGTATCTGCATATCTTTCTGGGCAATCTGATGTGATGTCGAATTTTCAATCTATTTCCGAACGCTTCTTGTAATGCATGACAGGCTCTTCTTCAAAATGTCTCCGCGTACAGGGTAGGGGGGTGTTCGCAACTTTGGAAAGTCGGCCAATCACCAAACTTACCAATTTGTACAGAAGGAGCGGACAAAATGGAACGGCTTGCCGGGAACCGGTTGACTTTGCCTTGTTGATGGCAGACGGGAATCTCCGCCCTTCGTCTGGAAAAATGTTCTTGAATAAACAGGAATAAACAGGGGCATCCTCTATCTGTTGGCCACATACAGTCTATGCCGGCATATATAGTCTATGCCAGACTGTTTGGAAATCGCCCCATTAAAATTTTCCTGTCAACGGCATCAACCCTGTCAACGATGAGCAAACGCATTCTCCAATAATGATTGATCGATCTGTTCGGGAGCCTCTCCCCTGGAAGCGAACAGATACAAAGCCGCAATCACGATACTGGTCAAAGTCGCTGAGACAAGCGAAATCAGCAGAATCGAGATGATTGCAATAACGATGAGAATGATGCCCAGCACAATGTGTTCGCTGACAATCGCGACGATCCCCCCCATCAGCACGAGAAATGCTGCAAAACTCGGAATGAAAGTCAACAGGCCGACTCCAAAATTGCTCACCAGCGATTCTCCCCAGTTTTTCCGGAGAATGGTGGCCGAGCGTTTCAGGGCTTCGATTGGCCCTGTTTTTTCGACAACCAACACCGGAACGACAAAGTAGGAGGCGATCGCCCAGCCCGTTCCCAGAATCGCGGCGACAATTTGTCCCATCCTTTTCGACTGGGATTCAATTACTTTGAGAATCAATCCAACTGTCGCGGAAACCAATGCCCAAGCGGCAATTTGGGGGAGTCGCCTGCTCGCCGCAGACAAGCCATCCGAGAGGGTCGGATTGCCCCCCTGAAATCGAATAATTGCGCAAGAAATCAAGGCGGAGTTGAAAAAAACAATCACAAAATGATTCACAAAATAGAAAGCAAACAAAATGACGTAAACAACAGGACTATCCAACTGTTCCTGATTTATCTGTCCGTCATTCAGAAGTACTTCCAGGTAGCCACTTCTGACCAGGGGAACGACAAAACTGGCCATCACCAACAGGCAGCAAAACCCACTGATTAACGGGAACAGAAGCAACTCCATATCCAGCATCAGCACTCGCCAACTCTGTTTGGCTAACGCCCAACCATTCGCCATCCTGCCAAACATACTAGGCCCCCTTTCGTTCCAGTCTCTTCCAGACCAGTATATTTTTACCCCGAAACAACCATAATGAAAATCAGATGTGTGGTCAAATGGCCACTCGGATTCGCTCGGGTTTGCAAAACGCAATGCCGAGGCTTGCCCGGAGTATGTACAAATAGTTCGTCTTGTTGCTTTTTCTGCATAATTTGCAAAGCTCATCTGTTTGATGCTGGCCCTGCAAGTGGAAAAATTTCCTCGGTTGCAAAAGCCGGGAGGCGGCTTTCTGTTGTCTCGTCTTTAGCGGGCCATTCCGATCGCGCGGGCGGAAAAAATCCGATATTCCAAGCGGAAGTGGCCCTGATTGGCTTGAGAGAAAAATGTGATGGATTGTCAAAAAAGGGGAATTTGTGTCGGTTTTAACGAAAGGAACACAATTCCTAATGTCGAAGAAGAGGGATAAGCGGAGAATTTTTCGGAATCGATCTTCCCATGTGGAGTCGCTTTCGCTACTTTCCGCGTCACAATTCATACCTTCGGGAGTTCTTTTCCGAAAATATCCTGCCATTTGAGTCTTGTTCAGACATTAAACATATTTCGATAACCCGGTCCCGACAGCTATCTGGCTGTTTGGATTCCCTTCCTTTCCAATCCTGTTCCTTCCGTTTACCAATTGTTTTTCTGTTTGCAGATATCTCTGCACTTCACAAGAACATTACCTGTCCAAAGTAACGAAAACCGTTTTTGTCACAATCCAGGACAAATCCGGCTTGACGATATTCCCATCCTTTTCCCCTGATTCCAGGTGAGGTTTGTATTGGACGATTTCGTGCAGTACATAGGCAACAGGGCACGCCCGCATGATTAAAACCAGGAATACATCCGACTGTTCGAGCCTCACCTCCAGAAACTGGTTGTGTGATTCGGATAGCGTATCGACTCTCCACAATCATTCTGGAACGGCAACGCCTGTTTCGGGTGAATACGATCAATTCGTACCGGAATTGCCAGGTCGAACCGAGCGATATTCCTGTCAAAAGCAATACATGATATCAGCTATGAGCAAACGCCTTTTCTCGATTGCTGTTTCCCAACAGGGATTCCGGATCAGTCCTCTGTTTCGAGTGGCAGTTCTACTGTTTCTGTCGCTCGGGATTGGCACAACAGTTGCGGCGCAGGGGCTGCATTTCGCTAACGGGGGAAATTCAGGTGATCGAGGTGAAATCGTTCAGACTCAGGGACAACAGTCAGCAGCCTATTCTATCGGAGCCCGGGAACCGGATTACTATGCGATAAACGGGGCTGGCAACCGTTCCAGTTATGGTGATCGCGGTTTTGGTTGGTGGGGACGCACTGGATACACCACCGGTCCTGCCCTGGGCCGCGAAGAATCCCTCCTGTTTTTTGAAACGATGCCTTATCTGTTTTGGGAAGAAACAATGTTTCTTTCCGATTTAAGGTTGTATCGATTGAACAGTGGTCGCCTGGGCGGGAGTGTTGGCGTTGGGGCCAGGCATTATTTCCGACAGTGGGATCGTACCTTCGGTGCCATCATGTGGTACGATATCGATGCCACCTACAAGGACGATTTTCAGGCGACAACCATTTCTCTTGAATCGCGCGGGAACATCGACTGGTTGGCCAATATCTATCTTCCGTTCGATACGCGAACACAGCAGATCGGTCTCGATTTCGTAGCAGATTCCCAGCGATTTTCCGGCAATAACGTACTGTTCGATCAGATTCGAACCTCCGGGTTTTCTCTGAAAGGTTTCGATACGGAATTTGGGGCTCCGATTGGTCTCGAATTCGCCCGACAGTTCGACATGAGGGCTTACGCAGGTTTCTATCGTTTTGATCATCCCGCTCTCGATAGCGCCTGGGGATGGAAGACGCGTCTGGAAGCGAACATCGCCAAGTATATCGATCTCAATCTGGGGCTGACCAATGATAAAATATTCGATACACGGGTCAGTTTCACGGCTTCCTGGACGCTTGATCCGAATGGTGAAGTTGGAGAGCGGGCCAGTACCTGGGATCGGATGGTGTTGCCTCCGACCCGATTGTGGACAATTCCGAAAGCGGAAGTGGCTGTACTCGAAGCAGGGAATGTTGTCATCAATCCTGTAACCGGAACCCCGCTTCGTATTCTTCACGTCAACAACAACCCGGCATTAAACCCCGGCGTGGATGCTCCCGGAGCAGGGACGGTGTTGACACCATTCGACACGATCGATCACGCGGTCAACGGAGTTAACGCACCGGGAATCGACACTTACGATATTCTTTACGTACACAGTGGCTCCTCGTATAACGGCGAACCCGGGATCGTTGTTCCTGAAGGGAAACGATTCCTGGGAGGTGGCGACCGTGTCGAACACCTGATCAGCTATAATGGCTTCACCACGGCGAGGCTGCCACGTGCGATCGGTAACTACAGCAATCATGCCACTTCACCGGACAATGTTTTTGATCCTCGTCCTGTCTTTACCAACCTGGGTGCTCCTTTGGGGCCTGGTGTTACATTTGATACTCTGGCCAGTCTCGGCGGTACGGTTACCTCGAATGCACTCACTGAGTTTTCCGGTTTTGTGATTGGCGATCCGAATTACGCTGCTCCGGCGACAACCAACGCGGATAACTGGACGAACTTCCCATTGACGACACCGGTTGGCGGTTCATTCGGAAACGGGATCGAGTTTGTCGATTTGCCGACTGCCTTGACGCAGGTTCGATTCGTCGATTTGCACGGCTCTCGCGGAAACGGTTTGGACTTCACGAATACCACCGATACGTTCAATCTGGAAGCGCTGATTGTCAACCAGTCGCAAAATCATGAAATGTCGGT
>JALWSL010000422.1:647-5159 GCA_027080405.1 Planctomycetaceae bacterium | reverse complement strand
ACTGTCTGACAAAATCGGGAGCGACTTCTTCTCGAACCCGTGTCTGTCGCACCAGGGCCAGCGTATATTCGACAACGTGATCGGTAATCGGCACCTGCTTGACGACGCGTTGCAGGGCGATAATTTCTTCGGCTGTCAAAACCTGATCGACCTCGTCAGCCTGCAAACCTGTTGTCGCCTTGGCAATCGCTTTTTCTTCCGCGAAGCTGGGATAATCGACAAACACCTTGAACATGAAGCGATCCTGTTGGGCCTCCGGCAAGGGGTACGTTCCTTCCTGTTCGATCGGGTTCTGTGTTGCCATGACAAAAAAGGGATCACTCAGTTTATGCTGGGTCTGTCCGACGGAAACGCGCCTTTCCTGCATGGCCTCCAGGAGAGCGGCCTGGGTTTTGGGCGGCGTCCGGTTGATTTCATCCGCGAGCACCATATTGTGGAACAGTGGCCCCTCGATGAAACGGAATTCCCGTTCGCCGGTATCCCGATTTTCCTGCAGCACTTCTGTTCCGGTGATATCGGCGGGCATCAGATCGGGAGTGAACTGGATGCGACTGAAACTGAGATCCAGACACCGCGAGAGTGTGCTGATCATCAATGTTTTGGCCAGTCCGGGAACTCCCTCCAGCAGAACGTGCCCCCGGCTGAACAGGGCGATCAACAGTTGATCGATGACATCCTGTTGACCGATAATGACGCGTTGCATCTGCTCACCAATCTGCCGATAAGCCTGGTTCAACTTTTCAATGGATTCTTCTGGAAGCGCTTCTTCTGAAAGAGGTGTCTGATTCATGAATGATCATTCCGCAATAATGTAGGCACCTTCCCGGGTTCTGGTATGGGAAACGACTTTCGCTGTCTGTGCTTTTCACAGCCTGCGTTTTTCGCAGCCAGTGTTATGTCATCCGGCGAAATTGGATTCACCAATCATTCCCGTCCAGGGCGTGAGGGCGCAGTGGTCAATAAATGTTGTCAATAGATCAAGTTCGATACTCCAGCAGGTCTATCGTAATGGGGAGTTACCCATGACGAACAGAGCCAATAACTTATTTTCGGCAGAATTCCGATAACCGAAAATAATGTCCTACGACACATGGTAATCAGGATTGACATTCCCGTCGATCATATTCTGCTCTTTTTCCAGTGCACATCGTCCCATGCTATACCTCGCGTTTATATCCTGCAAAGGGCGTTCTGTGCAAATTCCTTCTTTATTGTAGTAGCGCATCGCGTCGATACTAAGTGGCCCAAAATATCCTTTTTGGGCGAACTGACAGGCCAGTTGCCCGGTTTGCGTGCGGGAACATTCCCATTTTTCTGTTTCAGAAAGGTCTGTTTCCGAAACAGGGGAATTTCCCAGATATCTGCCGAATGGGTCGGAATGGAGTTTCGTCATCCCCAAAAACCGGACATCGCCGGTGGGAGAAAGATCGTAGTGAAAACTCATCTCTTCTACTCGATCGACCCACGGCTCAAAAAAAACTTTGCCAGCGTTCTGAAGGCGTTTGTTCAACCAGTTCCGGATCGGTGTCGAAATTTCTTTTCCCTGACCGATCACTCTTTCCCGGGCAGACATGCTGAATTCCGCTTTGAGCACCCATTGATCATCAGCAGAATATCTTTCCAGAGTTCTGGCGAGGTCTTCCACTTCAACCAATACAGTGGCCCCTGGCAGAGCCGTCCCCCATTCCTTTTCATACAGGAAAGAAGTTGCCCGGGAATTGGCCCAGGTAACGATCGAGAGTTCAGGATGCCGTGTTATCCATCCCTGTTCGTTCGCCCAGCAGATATTTTTTTCCGTCCAGCCCCAAGGAACAAATTCGATCTCCGTGTTGTCCGGGATTTGATCGAGTTGCCAGATGCCAATTCCGCCTGCCTGTTCCAACGGTTCCTGCCAACAATCTGTTCTATCGATAAGCAGTTCCGGTATCCAGAGGTAGTCCCCCGGTTTCATCAGGGAAACGAGCGCGACAGCCCATTTGGCGTTCACTTCGCGCAAAGTGCGGGAAAGCTGTTCAACCGGCGTTTTGCCCAATGTGTGCTCAAACTCAAAATTCCCCAGGAACAATCGAGGCATCGACAGGAACTCCGTTTCTGTTTCGCTGCATGTTCTCTGTGTGTTCTCTACACGCGATTTCTCAACCAGGTGGCAACAGCAGCAGGTTGCAACAGCGCTGCAACATCCTGCAAAGATGCTGCAATAAAAGTTACCGCCATGATACGCTCAGGCGAACCTGTCAGGAAAGGGAAAGCTCAGGAAAGGGTGACCGGTTGCGGCTTTTCGTGTCGTGGGGGAGCGTCCTGTTTGTCGTGGTTCCTGCTGCCGGGCGATACGGTCTCGGCATCTGGTCTGGGCAGGTAAACTTTCAGGGACAGGAAGGGAGATTCCCAGACAATCCAGCTGATTCGCGCGATCAGGTATGAACCGGCAAGTGTGGCCATAAAGATCGCCCAGCCGTGGGCAGACTCCGGCAGAAAACTCCAATCGAGTGATTTGACTGCCCGATAGACAAAACGATGAAAGACATAGATCGCATAACTGTATTTCCCCAGTGATGTCAAACCGGGAAAACAGAACAGGCCGGTTAAAACGTGCCTGCGGGAAAGAACGACCAGCGTGCCTGTCAACAGAGCGAAAACAGCGGCAATCAGCGAGTGACCAACGGAATAGGCGGCGAACGATTGACTTTTCAGAACAGGGTAAACCGAATCGATACCGATCAGTGAAACAAAACCGGCAGCGAACAACAACGGCAAATAGTGGCCCCATCGTGATAGCCAACCGGGTGAACGGAACGCGATTGCCAGCAAAGCTCCCGCACATAGGCTGTCCATGCGGGTGATGGTCATGACATAGGTTGTCACACCGGGAAAACCACTGGAAAGCAGCGCGTAGCGCAAAGCCAGAGCGGACAGGCACAAGCCGAAACAGATCCACACCAGCCGTTTGCGGGAACAGGCGATGATCACGAACGGCCAGATCAGATAGAACTGTTCTTCCACCGCCAGCGACCAGAAGTGATTCAGCACATGTTCTTCGGGCCAGGCCCCCTGCCAGGCGAACAGCCAGTTCTGCAGGTAACTCCAGTACCAGAACTCTGTTTTTCTGACCGCGGCCAAAGCGTTGAGAGCGGATTCGTTTCCCCAAGCCAGGCAGATCAGCGGCGCAATCCCGAAGACAATGATCAACGTGCCGTAGTACAGGGGAAAAATACGCACCGATCGTCTCAGAATAAAACTCTTCCAGTAACCTTTGCGACCGACCGTATCAAGCAGAATCCCCGTGATCAGAAAACCGGATAGAACGAAGAAAAGGTCAACGCCAATCCATCCCGAGGCAGCGAATTTTCTCGCAAGCAATGTCGGAATAAAGCCATCGTTCTGCAGCTTGAGGCAGTCGTAGCAGAGTACCAGCAGCACGGCCAGACCGCGCACGCCGTCCAGAGCGGGGATATGTTTTTTCAGATCGAGCCGGGAAAAATCATTCACCGGAAAAATGAAGGAACGGATTCTTTCAACAATTCCCATCGTGCTGGCCCCTGAAGTGATGGAAGAAATGGCAGCCACGATCCCGAATCCACCTGATCCCTCCCAGCATGGAACAGGCGAGACTGGCAACCCGACTGGTGATAAATATCTGCGGAGCGATTTCCCGTCGATCGGCCCAGACATGTTCGATAAACGATCCCGGACAGGCGCAACTGTCGATCAGTTTCAAATGCGGAAGCATCTGGTGAATTTGAAAAAGCGTCTGCGCTTTCAACTGGAAACCGGGACAACCGCGGGATAATTGGGGGTCCCAGCCCAGCTTGAAGGCGAACGAAACGTCGCCAGCCACGAAGTGCACCACACTGGCGATGACGGTATTGTCGATCGATAATTCAAGAAAAAAGACGCGATCCTGCCGGGCAAGCCGATCGACCAAATCGAGAAAAAACTCTTTTTCCCGTGCGTGGGAAGCAAGAGCGGTTCCAGCTTCCGATTTCCATCCCATTGCTTCCAGTTCCAGAAATCGAAGAGCCGAAGCCCTTATTTTTTCCCGTTTTTTCTGAATACTGAAAGAGACTTCGCCCCGCTTGCAAAGCCAGTTCCAGCCCTGTCGCAAACTGCGGGCTCGCCGTCTGGAAATCCCGTTGACGCATTTCGAAGAATCGGCAGAAAGCTCGACAGCGGCGCGAAAGTGAATCGGCCCCTTGAGAGATTCTATTTCTCTTTCTCTGGCACTGCTTTCAAGAAGTTCTACCGTCCTGTCATCCTGGGCGAGTTGCCTGAATTCGACGGCGTACCAGGGATGATGTCCGTTTTTCATGAAGTCCCAAAAGGCGTGCAGGGCAGGCTGTTCGCATCCGAGGCGAATCAGCAGGCCGTCCAGATAGGTGTGATTTGTCCGCCAGGATCGCAAATGGGGCACCGGCAACGATCGCGTTGCAGCAACCGATTCGAAAACGCCCAGTCCGATCCAGCGACCGCCCTGTTCGATGACAAGGTAAATCGGTTCGTGTTGTCCCAGCTGTG
>JALWSL010000422.1:0-637 GCA_027080405.1 Planctomycetaceae bacterium | reverse complement strand
AAAGATAGGGAGTGGAAGAAACAGCATGACGTTCGAGTTCCTCCCATCGGCCAACAGCTTCGGCGGTGATGTCGGATTCATGCAAAATCTGAACGCGAAAACCGGATGTCACGTCTATATTTGCAGGAGGAGATATGAACTCTGTTTGTCGTTCGTGAGTGATGGTATTCATTCTGTTGCCAACAGTTGATAGTGACGACGCACGGTTTTTCAAATATGAATCCGGTTTTCGGCGGTAATATGATGCTAACCGGAACAAATAACAGGAATTACATGATCGAGAAATAGTTCTCGACGGCGAAATCGAACGCGCTGGGACTCATCTTTTTTTCTGTCTGTTTGTAGACACAGTAATTGCGCACCTGCAGCAAAAGATCGCGCGGTTGACAGGCACGGAAGGGACGATTGGCTTTTTCGTAATGTGTTTTTATCAGATATTCAACCGCCTCGGCATCAAATTCCATTCCGGTCAGGGGGGCCATGATTTTGAATAACTGCACAAAATGTTCCCGTGAAGGATCGGGCACTTCGATCTTGTAGGGAATCCGGCGCAGGAACGCGCCATCGACCAGATCTTTCGGTTCCAGATTGGTCGAGAAGACAATCAATTGATCGAAAGGAACCTGGATTTTTTTTC
>JALWSL010000421.1 GCA_027080405.1 Planctomycetaceae bacterium | reverse complement strand
GCAGTGTTGCCCTGTTTCGTACGCAGACATAAACGGGAGAGAATTGCGGACGAAATCGGGCCTTGAAATGGTAAAGCCCCTTGACATTGAAAAAAATGCCCAGCCAATTCGCCCAAATGGTCAGTCCAACTCTCACATGCCACGAATCGCCTTCGATCGGGGAGTGACAGTTGTAAGCGGGAACCATACACAAGGAGATGTGATTGAGATCCTCGTTTTTCATTGTATCGATGACATAGACCAGCAGAAAAGGAATGACCCCTCGCGTGCTCTGCTTGGTGTTGCGGTACATTTCAGTCGCCCAGCCCAAGCCTCCATCCATCGGGGTGCAGACAACGTACGCTTCCCAATGATCTGGATTCGAACGATCGTAAGCGACAAACAGGCGTCTGCGATAGAAATGATCCTTGTGCAATTTCCCTTCCAGAAGCCCGATATCGTGACACATGACGCGATCGGCAAGATGTTCCCGATTGATCGCATGCAGTCGTTCAAAAACTTCTGCCCTTTGTGCAGGGGTCATATCAGCCAGGATGATTTCGCGGGCAGCGATCCCCTGACGGGCCACAAAACTGGTCTGACGGCGCACCCAGGCAAATTGACGGCCAGTCCAGTGATGATTTCTCAGATCGATCGACGTATTTTCGCCAAACTTGGTCACCTGAAAACCGTACTGCCGGAACAGTGTCAAATCTTCTTCTGCGATGGAATAAAACGCTATCAACAGCTGATTCTCATCGGCATATTCGCAAAACCGGGCAAGCAACTCTTCGCGATGCTGCGGAGGAGCGATCAAACCGCCAATCACGTGAAGATATTTCCCGTCCCTGATATAGCCAACCAGGCCGCTCCTGTCAGCATTCCAGAAATGTTCGTACTCCGGCTCGGTAACGAGGTAGGAATCGGGTTGAGTACCACAATAGAAAGCACAACGCTCGACCTGATCCTGGAGTGAAATCTCAGGTGGGTCCGGAAGGTGTGGAATCTCTCGCCTGGAATCAGGTTCTGAAATTGCAGAAGAACTCATAAAACTTGTTTATTTACGAGAAACGGGACGGTTGCCAACCGAGGTGACCAGCAATAAACCGGAAACCGGCCATCATCGCGGCGCGCAGCCAAAACCATCTCGCCAATGAAAAAACCGACATGCCGAGACGGTCTGTTTGATACTTGAATCTGGTCAATTGACAGCCACCCAGTAGACGCTACCGGAACAAAAGATTCAACCCCAAACAGGCCCCCGAAAAAAATCTTGTCCAATTTCACTATCTCCATAGAATCTGAATTTTTTTGCATCCCGAGAGAAGCGTTTCCGTCTGCTCACTCGAGCGGTTCAGCATCAGGTATGAATCGGAAAACTGGGGCAGAAACCTCGCTTTATACAGCGACATTTTTGGTTGCGCAGCGAACTCTCTCATCAAGACCAGATCGACTCCAAGTGCTTGCATTTTTTCAAGAGCGGCAAGAAGTAGATGATACGATTGCCTTGCAGAAAGATTCTCGCAGGCGAACAGATCGATCACACGGCTGATGTAACTCGCCCCTGTAAAATCAGATCGAGAAGGTGAAAATTGAGAAAGCCGACGACTTCTCCCTCTCTTTCAATGACCAGAGTTTCCGCCAGTTCCGGATAATGCAACTGTTGCTGTAACCGTGATTCCGTCCAAAGAATGGCCAACTCTGTTTTTTTTGCCTGGGAGTTGATCAATTCCAGACAGGCTGGCAAATCGTGTTCTTCGTACTCCCGGATGATGCCTGCCTGCTTCCGGGAAGGAACTTGATAGACGACTGAGGGAAGCAGGCTCAATGCAAACTTCTCGATCGGATTGTCCGTCCATCGACGAACCGCCTGACCATTGAGAACTCTCGCCCATAAATACATCGGCCTGATGAAATTCGTGTTGGTACGTCCAGATCTCCAGAATTTCGGACCTTGCGACTTCCTGGATCCCTGGAAAGCGTAACCGAGACGACCGTAGTAATCGCGTTCCCGTTGCCTGCGATTCAATTCTTTCGAGAGCAGCGAAGCAACACCGTCCCTGCGAAATTCCGCGTCCACCGACAGCCAACTTCCCTGGGCCCCTTCAACTTGATGACCATTGATCCACAATGGAAAAGGCATGGCGAGAATCGTCCCGATCAGGCGATCTCCTTTCCACGCCGTCACCAGCAATTCGCGGTCTTGAATATGATCTCCTGTCAACTGCCAGTCAAAATACTTCGGCGACCAATCAGGAACACTCATCTTTCCCTGGTACGATTTCAGCCAGGTTCCGACGACGAAACGACTCAGTTGCTCCGCATCGCCATCGTAAGTGCGAATTTCAATCGACACATTTTCTCCAATGCACTGAAGCAGCGCGAGAAGGCCCGGATACCAAAACCAAAACCTTCAAACCAAAGCAAACTGCGGTCTCCGGAAGCGGCTGAGAACTCCAACAGGCAGTTCATGCAACGATCGCCTGAAACGCTGTCCTGTCCGTCGCGTAAGGACGATCCTACAGCGTTTACCTGTCATCATCAAATGAAAAACGGCTTCATCGATCAGAATGAAGCCGTTTGGATCAGGTTGTCGCAGTGCTCCAGTGGAAGCGATACAGATAGCTGATTCGCTTCACACGTGACTCATTGCGTGCGTCAGCATCAGAAGAAGCCGCCGCCACCGCCGCCAAAGCCACCGCCGCCGAAGCCACCGCCGCCAAAGCCACCGCCGCCGAAGCCGCCACCAAAACCACCGTTGTTGTTGCCCATGCCGCTGTAGATGTGGCGGTACCAGACATTGCGGGACTCAATCGAGTTGTAACCGGGGCCGTAAGCCGGCGAAACAATCGTTCTCTGGTCTGCATCCGGGTTTCCCAGATCGGTCAGAATTTGGGCAATCAGATTTCTCCGGAAAGAATCGAGTTCCGGATTGGAATTATTCTCGGAACGTTCAATCAGGACAGGAAACGGTGCCGATCGCATTCTGGCAGATATTTCCAACAGTTTGTCTTTGCCGTCTGGCGTCAATTCTGCGGTGGAGAGGACAAAATCGTGACGGTACAGGATAAAATCGGCCGCTTCACCGTTTGTCTGCATCGCCTGATAATGTGCCCGCTGAATCACTCCCAAAGGCAACTGCTCCGGAATGGCGTGAGAGCGAAATTTGGCATACCACCATCCTCGCCACTTGTTGAAGAGCCCTGCCCGTCCGCAGGAATCGCAAGCCGCCCCGGCAGGATCACAACCGGTCTGACAGGAATCACAACCGGTCTGACAGGAATCGCAGCCTCCCGTATTGCCCACTGCGCCCACAGTTTGGCAAGAGTCACAAACAGGAGTCTGGGCACATCCGGCCGCCAGGCTGATGCCGAAAATGAGTGCTGCAGTTATTGGTGTCCAATTTGAACGGGTCATGATTCCCCCCGAGAATCCCTGATTATTTATCTTGCGAACAGTGGGTAACTACCATTCGGTTTCGGTGTCGTTATCCTCATCTTTCGTCTTTTGAGCTCGTTATCGTTCTGTTTCCGCTCAAATTGACGATCGTATTCGGTCATCAAAAATATTTTCACCTTGTCAGACAAGAATCAATTATTTCATTCATCTTCGCTGAGAGAACCCGGCCTGCTGGAAGCGGCCTTGCAGCCTTCCTCCAACCTTCTGGCCGTTCTGATTTCGACCTGTCCTGCTGGAAGAACTTCGTTGTCCAAACAGTTGACGTGAATAGTTTGGTGCTGCCTGCGTTCTCATCGCCGTTGGCGAGTTCATTCCCTGATAGGTCTGAGTCGCCGGTTCCGGCATCGGAGCCAACTGTGGCTGCATGGACCTGGCAGGTGGGGCCATCCGGCTCCCCGGCTGTGCGGGTATCTGCTGATAGGCAGGTGGTACATTCATCTGCGGTGCCGACTGGTAGGGCGTCTGCATTCCCTGAATTTGCAGACCATCAAATTGCATCGCTCCGCCGCTCGGCAGTCCATTTCCCGAACCGTTATAGCGGGAAGACTGATCAATCATTCCTCCGGGTGCCGGTGTGGGAAAACCGCCTGGCTGGTTCGCTTGTGGAATCGGTGCGTACTGAGGCGTTGCCGGTGATGGGTTGTAGACGTTAAATCCTACAGGAGTCGGATAACCGATGCCGTTCCCGTAGGGGGCCAATTGATACACTTCCAGATCGGGAGCCCCTTCGGTCATTGAATACCGGTAGAATTCGACATCGTTCGGATGTGTCACGTAGTAACCGGGCATCGGAGGAACTTCTTCCGGATCCATCGCCCGAACAATTTCGGGAGTCACCAGGATCAGCAGTTCCAGTTCGTCTTCGGTTGCGCTTTTGGAACTGAACAACACCGGCCCGACAACAGGAATATCACCCAACAGCGGAATTCTCGCTGTCTGCGTACTTGTCTGACGGGAAAGAAGCCCCCCCAGAACAATTGACTGTCCCTCACGAAGCTCAACAGTGGTGCGGATTGTGCGTGTATTCAAACCGGGAATGCCGTTGACTGCGTTATTCTGATTGATGCTTGAGAATGTGGGGCGAATCTGCAACCGAATAAGATCACCATTGACAACAGTCGGCACAACAATCATCGAAGTACCGAAACCGCGGAACGTGGTTGTAGCTGCCTGAGCTCCTCCCACTCCGACAATTGTCGGGACGGCGAACTCTCCTCCTGCCAGAAATTGGGCGGGACGGCCACTGAGTGTAGTCAGTGATGGTCGCGACAGAATTTTCGCGGTTCCATTGCTTGCCAAAGCGTTAATCAGCGCGGTGATGTCACCATTTTCAAAAACTCCGGAAAGTGTGGGAACTCCCCCGGAAATGGCTGTCGACAACACATGACGTCCGTTATCGAACAGGACATTGAAATTCACTCCCATATTTCTGGCTTGGGTCCGATTCAACTCTGCGATTGTCACGTGCAGCATCACCTGAAATTCGCCGGGCACCTGCAGCATATTGACAATAAAGCTGGAGAGCAGATCATCGTTACCGTTATCGATTCCATCAGGATCGTAACCGCCGTTATCGCCCCGTCCGTCACCGGTTCCTCCAGGGCCATAAAGCCCACCCAGATTGTCAATCGCCTCATCTCTGACGATCTGCAAAATGCGAGCGGCATCGGCTGCATCCCTCGCCTGCCCTTTGACAACCAGTTTCTCGTGAAGCGGAATCAGATAGACC
>JALWSL010000420.1 GCA_027080405.1 Planctomycetaceae bacterium | reverse complement strand
TCCAGTTCCTGTTCAGGTTGGGACTGTTTTCCGGCTTCTTCATCGATACGATCCAGTATTTCCAGAACCTCATCTTCCAAAACGGATTTCGCCATCTCATCGGCTTTGATCTGGCCTTTGATCGAATCGAATTCCCGATTGGAACTGGCCGCGTTCAACTTGCCCTGTAAATCCTCAAGTTTGGCTTCCAGAGTTTTCAGCTCAAGTGCTTTGGAATCCGATGATTTCTTCATCTGTGTGAGTTGGTTCAGGAAATTGTCAAGTGCCTCTTCCCTGTTTGCGACAATTTTTTTCCTCGCCTGGATCTGCATCGGGCCGCGTTCCAGTTCGGACTGTAATTCCTCAATTTGTAAATGCAGTTGATGTAAGTCTTTTAGTGATTCCGTTGCGGACGTCATTCCGTGATTACTCCCCGAAGGTGAGAGAGAAGATAAACAAGACGAGCCTGAATAAAGGCAAACAGGTGCATTGTATAACTGAACAAGAACAGGAAACAACCCAGGCCGAGTTCTTTACGGAAACCTTTACAGAAACCACCGAAAAACATCAGCGTGATGCATATCCTCCAGGCCGCTCGGATGATGGACGTTTTTCTGTCGTGAATGGCAGATTGATGCACGAAAGCGTATTCAACGGAAACAGGTTTGGGATAGCCTGGTCTTCAATGCAGGTATTTTCAGTGCGGGTACACAGCGTGGTTGGATCGCGGCATCCAAAGGGATTCATTGGACACTCGAGAAGCGAAACAAGTAAACGGCTCATACGCTCTTTCACATGCTCTATCGAAAGACTCCCGTTTCATTTCCCGTTTTTTTTGTACAAAAAGTTCACTTGGGAACCTGGGAGGTAATCTGCTAGAATGGGAGTGGAGGGGTGCCCGGTGAAAAAGCCGATCAGTCATACGGGGAGGGGTCAATGTTTGTCATCCCGTGCCGATAATTCGGTCTGGAGTTTTTCGAGCCCACGGGGCTTCTTTCAACCAGACAACAGGGTTTGTTTTTTGAAATGATGGGGGTGAGTCGCAATTGTAGCATGGTCTGCTGTGTGAAGATTGCGGAGCGTCTTACGCGATTAATGGTTACAGTGCACCAAAGTATTACCTATGGACATAAAGCTGGCGAGCGAAATTGATGGCCCCATTGCTGTTATTGGCGATGTACACGGCCAGGTTGACAAACTGGGAGTGATCCTCGATCGGTTGCAGGATGCTCCCCTGTTTGAGGATCGCTGGGTCGTTTTTGCGGGCGATTTTGTGGATCGTGGGCCTGATACCCGGGCGGCGATTGACATGTTCCACGAATTTTACCACTTCCACCCCCGAACGACCGCTGTTGCCGGCAATCACGACTTCGCAATGGCCGCTTCACTGGGGCTGATCCCGGCTCCCGAGTACTCTAATTGGGCGGAACGTTGGTTGGATCATTACAGTGCGGAAGCGACATTTGCCTCGTACAACGTTCCATTTGCCGATTTGAGCGCTCTTCGCGATGCTCTTCCAGAATCGCACCGGGCTTTTCTGGCCAATTTGCCCTGGCTGGTCGAACACCCACGCTATCTGGTCATCCACGCGGGACTTGATCCCTACTCCCCTTTTGAAACGCAAATGAAAATCCTGCGGCAAAGGGATTTTTCACTTAATCGCCCACAATGGCTGTGCGAAAAAAGTTACGCCGAAGGCCCCCTCCCTCCTGGCTGTCTGCAAACCGTGATTTCCGGCCATGTCTGTGTTCCGAAGGTCATTATCAGAAAACAGCGAATTCTGTGTGATACTTCGGGGGGATTGGAAGGAGACTTAAGCTGTGTTCTGCTCCCCGAAATGGAAGTCATTACCTCCGGGAATTATCAACATCATCCTTCGGACTATTCCAGACAGGAAATCCCGCCTGAGACGAACCGCCGCTCGAAAGCCTGGTGGAAATTTTGGTGAACCCGCTCCAATTTCCATTTATGCAGGCGAAGCCATGACAATACTGCGATTTTTGCATGAAGCAGAGTCCACCTATCCGATCAATAATCAATGTGTGCTGATTGACCGGCTTAACTGCTGCTGACGTACTCAATCGCCTCACGAACCAGATGGGCCATTTTCGGATGGGATGGTTCCAGGTGAACAGGTAAACCGAGTTCGCGCATGCGTTCGCTGCATGTTGGCCCAATGGAAGCGAGCGTGCACTTTCGGGCGGCCCGCAGCCAGTTCTCACGTTCTCCAAGCTGCTCTGCTGCCTGAAGAACATTGTCAATCTGATTGGCAGATGTAAACAGCAGCAGGTCGAACTGCCCCGCAATTGTCGCTTGAATGGCCTGATGAAGGGGCTTCAGATCTGTTGGAAATTCCCAACGATAAACGGGAACCGGAAGCACTTCGGCTCCCCGTTTTTTCAATTCTTCGTAGAATTCAAGATTCGGTTTACCATACTCCTGAACTGCAACTTTTTTGCCCGTTTGCAAGAGAGAGTGGTTATCGATCAATGCCAAAATTTCACGCCAGGTATTTGGTTCTTCAGCCCGGTAGTCAACACGAATGTTTCGCTCCCTGAGCCGGGCAAACGGTTTCGGACCACGAACAATGACCACCCGCTTTGCCAGAGAAACAAGAAAAGGTTCCAGTTGGCCGAGTGCAGCAATCGCATCAAGAAGTGTTTTGGCCCCAACCCCCGTCATGAAAATAACGACATCAACCTGCCCCTCAATCATCCTGTCTGCAAATTGACCCGCGATCACATTTTCCTCCAGTGGAACCTCCCGCATGGAAGGGGCAATTGTCGGCTCTCCCCCCAACTTTTTAATGAGAGTCTCCATCTCATTCGATCGGCGGGACTCGAAACTACATACGCGAACAGGCATCGGCAATTCTGCTTCACAACTGATGAACAATATCACATACAAACACAAAGCAGAGTATACAACAGCAGTTGCAACCGAAAAAGTGGAGAAAGAAAAAGTCGAAGGCATGGGCGCTCGTCCGGCTCAATAAACACTTATTGAACCGGCCACACCTTCGACTATGGAAGCCTGTCTGGAAAGAGAGACAGAGACCGCAATTCGCTTCCCGAGCAAAAGACGTGCCAGAGATTCAGACGTATCTTTGGCACTCGCCGTATCCTGCTTTCCTGACAGGAGTTACGACCATCAACAGCCATTTGTTTTTTCTCTGAGTTGCGTTCAGAGCAGCAATAAATAGCGCAACAGGATCAGAAGTGCCTAGAAAAGAGGCATCAATTTTCCCAACTACATAGGGCGACCAAGACGGATACACTCTTCAAGCATCTCCTGATACAATCAACAATTATGCAACAGACTAAACAATCAACTCCTGAGAAAAACAGACGCCGCTTCAATCTCACGGAGAATACTGTAATCGACTTGGATGGGGTGCGTATTGGCCTTGCAAATGTTTGGGAAGAATCTTTCGACAAAAGCAATTCTCACCAAAAGCGGGGGGTGCGGGGAACGCTTTGCGCAATGCATTCCGACTCGACCAAAGATTATGATTTGCGAGTCTCAAAAGGAGATGAAATTGTCATTGCAGGCAAATACTTTCGCGTGATCAATCTTTCAGAAGGTGAACCCCATGGTTCACTGACACTTGAGCAAATAGAAGCATTCGAGACGGACCGAAACGATTCGCCGTGCCATTCAGATGAAGTCTCTTGTGCATCAAATTTGAACTGGGGCGATTTTTTGCTTCCAGTCCCCTTTCTCTGCATGCCTTATGTTGTCAATTCCGAAACAGGACGTGCGTTACTGGCGGCGGTTTGTTTAATTGTCTGGGTTGTTTTCATGCGACCGAAATGGAAGGGTTTACAAGGATTTTACACCACCGTCCTACTACTACTTCATGCCCTATTCCGGGTTATTGTCGCTGCCTGCTCTCGCCTGTTCGGTTAAACGCAAAAACATCTCGGCTAACTGGTTGATTATTTCCTGATCGTCTTGCTGCATTAAAAAAACATATTCCCAATGTGTATTTTTCCAACTGCATTCCAACGTGACGCAATAGATGGAAGGGGAAACATTTGCAAGCTCTGCTGATTTCATTTTCTCAAAAGGAATGGAAGATAAAAGTTCGAGCAATTCCTGATAAGCCTCTTCGCAAATGCGACCTGTTTTTTTGCTTTCAGCAGTTGCAGTCGCATTAGGCAAATAGTGTCGTTGATGCACCGCTCCATCGAACCGGACATCAACCCAATGAGCCCCACGTATCCCCTCGTGCGTTCCCCAACTGATCCGTTGTGGAACACCGTATAATTCAATCAGGCTTTGCAATGTTTGCATATTAAATTTCCAGTTAATCTTCATCGACAACCCAGAAGATCCCAACTCGCTGATCATCCACCCACAACAACCCGTTATCAATCAGTCCAAATGCAACCGGTTGGTACTCATCAATCACGCCATTTCGAACGATCACATTGGAATAGATTCGCACATTTTCATCGAAAAAGTTGCACAGACGATTGGCGAGTAACTCCACAGGCTCTTCGCAAACGGGCTTATTCGAGAAAACCGGGCACATCATTTTCAAAAGAATGCACGCAGTATCTGGAGGATCAATTTTTCTCAACGCAGAAACGGCTGGTGGTAAATTGTGGCCAACAAGCAAGTGCAGAAGCAGTTCGTATTCAGAGAAACCTTTTTCCCAAGTTGTTTTATTTCGTAAAAAGAAGATTGCGTCTTCACCATCTTCTCCCAGTCCGTTCAATTTACTGGCGCGCGGTTTCCAGAGGAGCTGCTCTAAAGAGTCTCTCTCCTCATTTTCCTCTTGGCTGGTTAGATTCAAATCATACTGCGAGATGATGTTTTGCAACTCTGTTGAAAGAAAAGAACGGTTCATCTGCAACATTTGCAAGGTGGCCTCTGAAACACAAGTCGATTGATCATCAATCGAATCCGTCAATGGTTGTTCAACAAGCTCCAGTAATTCCCCCATCGCAGTCAGTCCGCGAACTGCTGCAACGCGAACACGGAAATGTGGAAATGCAAAAGCTTCGCCCAGATGTTGGATGACCTCCGGTTGCCGGGCTGCCAATTTTTCGAAGCTGTTTACGACATCCGGCAACATCCATCCACAAGGTTGTGCCTTTAATAAGAACGTCAATAATCTGGCAAGCTGGCCACTTTGCGAGGGTTCAATGCGAATGGCAAGCTGAGCTGCCTGGCACGCTAAAAC
>JALWSL010000419.1 GCA_027080405.1 Planctomycetaceae bacterium | reverse complement strand
GGTTCATATTTCGTTCCATGCTCAGCCAGATTCGCTCAACTGGAATGTTTTGCTCGATTGCAGATTTGACGGTGTACCACATCATGACCTCCGGGCCGCACACCATTACGGTTGCTGTTGCCGGATTGGAAATTTTCAATCTGTCAACAAGCAACGGAACAACTCCCACATTTCCATTCCACTGTGGTGTTGCCCGATCCACCGTTAATCGCAACTCTACCTGGGCCGCTTTCCATTGTTCATATTGCTCACGATAGAGTAATTGATCGGGACTGCGGGCACCTGCCAGAATTGAAATCTTCTCGTAACGACCACGGTTACAGATTGCCGCTTCAATCGCAGAACGAATCGGCGCAAATCCAAGCCCCCCCGCAATCAATACAAGATGACCGCCTTGCGCGGCTTTCATCGGCCAGCCTTGTCCAAAAGGGCCGCGCAATCCGAGTTCATCTCCAACGCTCAATCGGGACAACGCCCGTGTCACATTCCCTGCAACTCGAACCGTCTGCAACAGTTCCCTGTTTTGCGCATCATACCCACTGACAGAAATGGCAGACTCACCGTACCCCGGCATGTACAGCATGTTGAACTGTCCCGGCGAAACGGAATAGGCATCTTCCACGTTCTGGTCAACAAATTTCAGTCGGTAGGTTATCACCCCCGGAACCTCAGCTTTGGCGGCCACGATTCTTACCGGGTGTATTTGCCACGGAGAAACTGTTTTTTCTCTCAACGACTCTGCAGGCAAAATAAATACCTCTGACAATCAATTATGGGGAGGGGGGATTATTCCGAACATTTTTTCTCTCGAATGACAGCGACTTCTTCTGTCAGATCAATTCCGACCGGGCACCACGTAATACATCGCCCACACCCGACGCAGCCCGATTGATCGAACTGATCATGCCAGGTTGCCAGTTTATGTGTCAACCATTGGCGATAGCGGGAGCGGATATCGTTTCGCACGATGGAACCATTTTGATAGCTGAAATCGATATCAAAACAGGAATCCCAGGTTCGCCGACGTTCAATGTTGTCTCCTGAAAGATCGACCACTTCTTCGACAGTGCTGCAAAAGCAGGTTGGGCATACCATTGTGCAATTCGCACAGGAAAGACATCGCCTGGCCGTTTCTTCCCAACGATCGTGATTCAGATTCTCCAGTAAATCTTCACGGAGATTGACGGGATTCATCGTTTTACTGATTTGTTCTACCGCCTGCTGTTGCAACTTCCGGGCCTGTTCAAGATCGGCCGTGGTGACCGGGGAACATGGCAGGTCGCGCAGAATCTTCTCGCCTTTATCACTGCCTGCTTCGATGACGAACGATTCGGCCAATTCTGTCAGGGCAAGATCATAACCATCAGTGCATCGGGGGCCGGTCTGCATGGAGGTGCAAAAACAGGTCGGGGCAGCCATCGTACAATTGACTGCGACGATTAACGCAGATTCCCGTCGCTTCGCATACAGAGGGTCGACATAGTCTCCTTGCAGGAAAACCCGATCCTGTACCCGCATTGCAGCGATTTCGCAGGCACGCACACCGAGAAAAGAATATTTCTGTTCGATATTTTCAATCGATTCGAACTCCCATCGCTGACCATCACGCGTGGCTGTTGCCACCAGTTGCCTGGGAGGATGCAGATAATGCTTCAACGAACGCGGGCCAACCACGTAACCGAAATAGGCGTCATCATTCCGTCTTTTTATCCGATAAGTTCCAGCAGTTTGCAGGTCTGTCCAGCCACGAGGCAAATCTTCCAGCGAATTTATTTCTTCATAAACGATCGCTTCCTGTTCGATCTTCGGCCCAATCACCATGTATTCCAACGCCTGCATGGCGAGGATCAAATCCTGCAAGCCTTCCTTCGCCAGCAGTTGTCTATTTCCGTACTCCATTATTCATCCGAATCGTGTTGAGTGGTCGATTCTGCGAACAGGTCCAGCAGTTGCAATCTTGTTGCAACCAGTCGTTTGGCGTACGCTCGTGTCACTTTTTTCATGACGCGGAAACCAAGTTCCGGATTCTGCTCGCACAACTGCATCAATTCATTGGCATTAAAACAGACGGCCAGTACATCGTCTATCGCAACAGCTCGCGCTGTCATAACCTGATCATCGAACAGAGGCGAGAATCCCAGCAGCTCTCCTGCACCAATGGTAAGAATGGAAATCTCACCCCGACCGGGGACATTCATCTCCAAACGAACCGTTCCCCGGCAAATCAGATAGACATCAGGATGCCGAGTCCCCTCCTCGAAAAGGATGGAACCGGCAGCGATTTCACATTTCCTGCCAATTGCTGCCAGGGAATCCAGCAGCGACTGCGCCAGATCATCCGTGAAAGAATGGTCTGCAAGTAAATTCTGAAATTCCTGTCTGTCCATCAGGTTGTCCGCCCAATCCGTTTTTCAACATCTAAAACATGTTTGGTTGTCTTGATAACAGTATCCGGAATCAGACTGATCGAATCGATTCCGAGCTCAACCAGAAACTCGGCTATTTCGGGGTAATCAGAAGGAGCCTGTCCACAGATCCCTGAATGGGAACCGTTCCGCTTTGCTCCTTCTACAGCCAGGCGAATCATCTGTTTGACACCCGGATCCCGCTCATCGAAATCGAAGGCGACAATGCTGGAGTCGCGGTCAACTCCCAACGTCAACTGAGTCAGGTCATTTGAACCAATGGAGAACCCATCAAACAGTTTGGCGAACTCATCAATCAGGATGACATTATTGGGGATTTCACACATGACGTAAATTTCGAGATCATTCTTGCCGCGGTTCAGACCCTGCTTCGCCATCAGGTCGAGCACATCCTGTCCTTCCTCCACACGTCTGCAAAATGGAATCATCAGTTTGACATTCGTCAATCCCATATCATCGCGAACCCGCTTCATCGCCGCACATTCAAGCTCAAAGCCTTCTGCATAAGCGGGATGGGTATATCGGGAAGCACCGCGGAATCCGATCATGGGGTTCGCTTCGTCCGGTTCAAACCATCGGCCTCCCATCAGCGATGCATACTCATTCGTTTTGAAATCCGACATCCTCACAACGACAGGTTTGGGGTAAAAGGCAGCTGCAATGGTACCAACCCCTTCAGAAAGACGCTGGATGAAAAACTGGGCGGGACTGTCGTATTGCCGTGTCAGTTTGGCCACTTCGGCCCGTTCCTGTTCATCCCCAATTTTTTCGGGATGCAACAACGCCATCGGATGCACCTTGATATATTCATTGATAATGAATTCCATTCGAGCCAGGCCAACGCCGTCATTGGGAAGAAATCTCGTCTTGAAGGCAAGCTCCGGGTTACCGAGATTGACCATGATATCCGTAACCGGACGAGGCATATTTTCAAGATCCGTTTCGACGATCTCAAAGGAAATTTCACCAGCGTACACGCGTCCGATATCTCCTTCGGCACACGAAACTGTTACCAGATCGCCGGTCTTGATGACCGCGGTCGCATGATCCGCCCCCACCACCGCAGGTTTTCCCAATTCGCGGGAAACGATTGCTGCGTGACAGGTTCGACCGCCGCGGTTTGTTACAATTGCAGCTGCATTTTTCATCACCGGTTCCCAGTCGGGAGTGGTCGTATCTGAAACAAGAACTTCCCCTTCCTTGAATTCAGACAGTTCCTCGGCGTGTACAATAACTCTGGCCGGACCTGATGCGATTCCCGTTCCCACTGAACGTCCATTGACCAGAACCGTCCCCGGTTTTTCCGTCAAACGATATTCCTTGAGCACCGTCCCTTTTTTTTGTGAAGCGACAGTTTCCGGCCGGGCCTGAACCACGTAGAGTTCACCGTCGATCCCATCTTTGGCCCATTCCATATCCATTGGTCTGTGTTGGCCAGCTTTCTGACTGTAGTGCTTTTCAATCTTGATTGCCGCATCCGCCAATTTTAATACGTCTTCATCACTGATACAGAAGCGGGAACGCTCCTCAGGAGAAGTAGGGATATTGAGCACCGGTTCGCGCGTTCGACCACTGGCGTAAATCATTTTGATCTTCTTACTGCCCCGCGTCCGTCTCAGTACAGCCCGATATCCCTTTTCGAACGTCGGTTTATGCACGTAAAACTCGTCGGGATCAACGGCTCCCTGAACAACATTTTCACCCAGACCGTAGGCTCCGGAAATGAAAACGACATCCTGGAATCCGGTTTCGGTATCCAGGGAAAACATGACACCGGAAGAAGCCAGATCAGAGCGAACCATTTTCATCACGCCAACGGACAGACCGACAGCAAAGTGGTCGAAACCCTGATCAACGCGGTAATGGATGGCGCGATCGGTGAACAGGCTGGCAAAGCACCGCTTGCAGGCGTCAAGATATTCCGCCTCGCCTTTGATGTTCAGATAGGTATCCTGTTGACCGGCAAAGCTGGCCGTCGGCAAGTCTTCCGCCGTTGCGGAACTGCGGATAGCCAGACTCAACTCCTTCCCGTATTCCTCGAGCAATCGATGGTAACCGTCCAGCATCTGTTGGCGAAGATCATCGGGAAGCGGCGCCCCATAAATAATCGAGCGGGCTTGAGCCCCCCGCCTGGCCAAATCTTCCACATCAGTCGGGTCCAACCCATCGAGAGTTTGACGTAACGCCTTGTCCGCACCGTTTTGCTCCAGCAAGTAGTGATACGCCTGGGCGGTAATTGCAAAACCGTTAGGTATCTTGACTCCCTCCGGTCTCAATTCGCGGTACATTTCTCCCAATGAGGCGTTCTTGCCTCCAACCAATGGGACATCGTCGATTGTCAGTTCCTCAAAAAATCGTACATAACGCTTGCCGCCGACCATCTTGAACCCTCCTGCCGAAACAGATACCGTCCCGTTTTATCCTCAACCTCCCCGATTATACCCTTTTGTACCCCATTAGGTATCGTTCCAGTCAAGATAATGCGACAAAAAGACGCCACTTCGAGGGGACCTGCGTCACGGATGATCGATTTTATCGTATCCTTTGTACCTCCGGAGAGTTGCCGTCCCAATCTGCCATAATCGGCCTTGAGCAGTGACAGAGTGGTACGAGGGAACATAGGCGACTCTTTGAAATATCCACGGCGCGGTCCTGCATTACTGAAGCTGGCTGATGGCTGGAATTGCAGAGCCTAACATCGTATCCTATGTTGCGAGTAGATGGAGGTCTCCCGCTGTCCGCGGAATTTTCGGGTGCTTTTTCGGGCCGATGC
>JALWSL010000418.1 GCA_027080405.1 Planctomycetaceae bacterium | reverse complement strand
GGTTGAAATATGCGGACCATCTGCAATCAGCGTGATCGTGCACCATTTGTTGTCACTGGAAACGACACGTCTTGCATTGACTCTGCGAAAAATGGCTCCGGTGCCGGCGTTGTTCGGCTTGTTACGATCCCCATCTTTGAACCCATTGTGAATTTGAACCTCATAACCGTTCGAAGGCTCTTTTTCTGTTCCTTCTATCGCTCGAAAGAAAAGACCGCTATTCAATTCTGCTGCGTGGGTTTTCGCCTGAAATTGCAGAATAAAATTTTCAAACGTCTTTTCTGTTTCAAGAAACCCCGGCCCATTGGTCACGTGAATCGTTCCATCAACAACCTCAAAATGGCTTTTGGAACCGGGCACTTCCCGCCAGCCGCTCAGATCCTTACCGTTAAACAGTTCCCGCTGATTGAGTGGCTTCAACCGGATATTCCGAAAAGCGATTTCACCGGAGTTCTTCTGCAACCCGATCAGCCCACTGCGCAACCAATTCTTGCGATCGTCCCTGAATTCCGTTTTTATTTTCCCATCGATCAACACGACAAAAGAGTTGCCGTCAGCCGTGATTTGCAATTGATGCCACTTTCCATCGGCAGTCGGTTTCCTCGGATCAAACCGATGCAATCCGACAAAACTGCCCGTCAGGTACCCTTCCGGATGCGAGTCAGCCAGGTTGATCTCGTAGCAGTCGAGTTTCGGATCAGTCGGACTTTTCGCACAGCGAATAAACACGCCGCTGTTGCCTCCCTCGGAAAGTTTATAGTCCAGTACCAGTTCGAAATCTGCGAAACGAACCCTGGTCAGCAATAAACCGATTGGCCCCTCGCTTGCCGTAATCTGTCGATCCTGAACAGTCCAATTGACCTCATTTTGAGGCTTCCATCCGAAAAGCGACTGGCCATCAAACAGATTGATCCAGCCTTGCGCCATTTGCTGTTCAGTCAACGGGTTAATGTATTCAATCGGTCTTCTCTTTCCCGACTGCCTCGTCCGCACCAGTGCGATCTTCCGATTTCACATTATCCTGTTTGGATACTGGTGATGGTGTTTCCTGTTTTTGGCAACCGGCCAATCCAACAAGCAACAGGAGTGGAAACAGGTACGACTTCAACATCTCACACATCCTTCTGGTCTGTTTGGTTGATCTGCCTGGTTGGTCTGCCTGAACAACAATTTGCCCGATCAACACGTTCGGGTGTTCGGGGAATATCATGAATCCGAATTTGCGACCTCTTTCCCCATTGACCATTTCAAATAGGCTTCGAGGTAAGGGTCAAGTTCGCCATTGAGAACGGAGAGGGGATTGGCCGTTTTCAAACCGGATCGGGTATCTTTCACAAACTGTTCCGGTTGCAAGACGTAATTGCGAACCGTTTCGCCTCCGAAGCCGATTTTCGATTTTTCGCCCCGTTTCATGGCGATTTCGGCATCCTGCTTTTCCAGTTCCAATTGACGCAGCTTGGCCAGAAGCATTTTTCGGGCCGCGGCCCTGTTTTGATGCTGGCTTCTTTCGTTCTGACAGCGAACGACAGCCCCGGTTGCGAGGTGTGTCAGCCGCACAGCCGATTCGGTTTTGTTGACGTGCTGCCCCCCTGCCCCCCCTGCTCGCATCGTTTCTTCCCGAACCTCCTTGTCCCAGTCAATTTCGATTGCACCAGCATCATCGAGTTCCGGCGTGACATCGACAGCTGCAAATGCTGTCTGTCTTTTTCCAGCCGAGTTGAACGGACTGATTCGTACCAGACGGTGATTTCCCGATTCTCCCTTGAGATAACCGTAAGCGTAATCCCCTTTTACAAGAAGTGTTGCATGACGAATCCCAGCTTCTTCGCCATTTGTCCGCTCGTACATTTCCAATGAAAAACCGCGTTTCTCTGCCCAGCGGATGTACATCATTAACAGCATTTCCGCCCAGTCAGCCGCATCGGTTCCCCCCTCTCCCGCCTGGATGGTGACATAGGCGTTGGCAACATCGTCCGGCTGGCCGAGCAGTGTCTGCAATTCGACCTGTTCGAGCAACTTCTGCAACTTGTCGACGGTCTGCTTCAACTCCTGAATTGACTCGGAATCGTCAGAGTCTTCCTCCTCTGCGAACTCGATCAACACAGCCAGATCATCGGCTCCCGAGATCAATTCACCAAGAGAGCCGGTCAGCCCTTTCAGACGGCTCAACTCCGCAACAAGTGCCTGGGCCTTTTCCTGGTTATCCCAAAAGCCGGCATCTCCCATCGCGGCGTTAATTTCTTCTATTCTTTTCTGCTTGCCGGCGTAGTCAAAGAGAGTCCTTCAGATAGAGGATGCGCTCGGTCAAATTCTGGCAGGTCTCACGCAGTTCGCTGTCCATGGGGTTACCCAATCGGTTGTTTCCAGGGAATGAAATGTTGTTGCAATTGGCCTGTCGACTATCCTGTCAACTCGACTTTCCGTCGTCCTGGCTCACTTCCTGGCTCAAGCCGGGAACAACGTGTCGACAGCTTAATAAGCAGACGGGACGTTGTGAAGCATGCTGACAAAGATTAAAGGCTTGAATCAGGCATGCACCATTGCTAAATTGACGCAGTGATAAAATCACCCCCACCATAATTCCTTCCGAAAAGCCAACAAACGCCATTTTTACTACGTAGATATTAAAAGTGGATATTAATAAAGCGGGATGAAATGTCGCTGCTGACGGGAAAAACAGGCTTACTGGCAAATTGCAGGCCGTTTTCGTATGTTGTGCGCAAAGGTCGACATAATTGTTTGGATCTGGAAGCTGCCGCGGAAAAGATGTTTCTCGCGGAAATTGTCTCGAAAAGGAAGATCGGCTACAAATTGACCAAAGACAGTCTCACCCAACTGGGCTGGTCTGTTCTGATCGCCGTGACCAAAATGAGATTTTCACAAGTTTTCGCACCGTTCGCAAACTTTTACCGTTAGTAATACAGATTCGTTAATTCGCCGTTATCAGAGGTTATTTTCCGGCAAATTTGGACAAAGCACGTTAGAAATCTAACCCTGAGAAATACAGGAGAGTTGACAACGAATGAATGCAACTGAAGCAATGAGCCCGGCAAGTACGGAGACATCGACGGCGGATTCATCCGGGTCGATGATCGCATCCCAAGGGCTGACAAAGCATTACGGCAAATTTATCGCAGTTTCAGATATCACTTTTTCTGTCCCTCAAGGAGAGGTCGTCGCTTTTCTCGGCCCGAACGGTGCGGGAAAGTCAACGACGATGAAAATGTTGACCGGTTTTTTGGCCCCCACGCGCGGGCACGCCAGTATCGGCGGGTTCGACGTGTTTGAAAATCGGCAGGAAGCAGCCCGGATTCTCGGCTATCTTCCTGAGAATGGCCCGCTGTACATGGAAATGACCCCCAAATCATTACTGTACTATTGCGCCAGGTTGCGCGGTCTTTCCAGGGAATTCACGGACTCCCGAATTGAGTATGTCGTCGATCGCTGCTCACTCGGAACCGTCTGGGAAAAGCCGATCGGCAAGTTATCAAAGGGGTTTCGTCAGCGTGTTGGCATGGCGCAAGCGATTCTGCATGATCCAGCCGTATTGATTCTGGATGAACCAACCAGTGGTCTCGACCCAAACCAGACGCATCAGGTTCGCGACCTGATCCGCTCGTTGGCAAAGTCAAAAACCATTCTGCTTTCAACGCATATTCTTTCGGAGGTTCAGGCGATGTGCGGCCGGATTATTCTGGTCAACAACGGACGTGTCATTCTGGATGGCCCCGTCTCTGCCCTCTCGGATGATATTGCAGGAATGGAAAAGAGATTTCAGGAATTGACTGCCTAGTCATGGAAGGCAGGCGGTAACGCATCAACCGTTTTTCCGGCGACTGAACCAACGGCAGCCGAACCAACGGCGAGCGGGCAATTGAAGATTGTGCAACTCAACGGTGCGTTGTAACGTCGCCATCTGTGGATGTCGTGAATAAACAAAAGGTAATCAACGTAATCAACCTTTTCCCCTTTTCGGGAATGTGACATACAAGAATAGATAATGGAGGTTCCGCGATCATGGTTCGACCACATGTGATCAGTGCGGTATTTTTTCGAAACCTGGCCAGCTATTTTTCAGGACTGCTCGGTTATGTCGTGATTGTCGCCTTTGTCGTGATCGCCGCTGCACTCGCCTTCGACGCCGAGTTTTTCGCCAGCAATAGTGCGACACTGGATCAGTTAACCAAAAATTTCCCCGCGCTGCTGGTGTTCCTGATTCCCGCGATCACCATGACTTCCTGGGCTGATGAACGCAAGCTCGGTACCGATGAGTTGCTTTTTACCATGCCTGCGACCGACTTTGAAATTCTTGTTGGGAAATACCTGGCTGTCCTCTCCGTCTACACCATCGCTCTGCTGTTTTCCTGCACGAATGTGGTGATGCTCAGCATTATTGGAAACCCCGATCCCGGCGTGCAGTTTACAACATACGTCGGTTACTGGCTCGCCGGTGCGGCTCTGATCAGTGCAGGGATGCTCGCTTCTTCTCTGACCAGTAACGCGGCAGTTGCGTTTGTTCTCGGTGCTGTTTTCTGCAGCGTACCTGTCTTTATTTCGACGGTAACGGATGTCATTATTTCCGGGCTGATCGCATTCCTCACCAGCATGGGAGTATCCAAGGAAACAGTCGTCTCTTCTCTCCCGGCGATGGGAGTGATGGACAATCTGACTGTCGGGCATCATCTAAGCGACTTCGCTCTAGGGATCCTGCCATTGGAGGGAACCGTTTACTTCATCAGCCTGACGATTTTCTTCCTCTATCTGAATTATGTCGTCATCTCTCGCCGTCATTGGAATACCGGGGAGGCCGGGAACTCCATGGGATGGCAGTACCTGCTGCGGGGAATATCACTCGCCGTGATTCTTGTCAGTGTGACAACCCTCTCCATCGGTTCGGTCAAACGATTCGATTTCACACAAAAACACCTCTACACGTTGAGCCCGACCACCATCAAAACACTGAAAGAGATTGACGCCAAGCGTCCGGTCAGAATTCAGGCGTACGTCAGTCCGAGTGTGCCGGAAGAATACGCGGCTGTTCACCGAAATCTGGTTGGTCTGCTTCGGGAAATGGAAAACAGGGGCGGAGGGAAGGTGAAAGTTCGCATGGTCAGCGTTGAACCTTACAGCAAAGCGGCTGAAGAAGCCCGCCACTTTGGCATTGAAGCCCGTAAAGTTCAAACAGAGCGTGACGGACAGATTGTCGTAACCGATATCTATCTC
>JALWSL010000417.1 GCA_027080405.1 Planctomycetaceae bacterium | reverse complement strand
ATATTAACGTAGGTGCGCTGCAACGCACCATTGACCCAATTCGGACAAAGCCGAAAAACGTGAGGAAAGGTGCCTCACGACACACTCCGTGAACCGCGGTTCACGCAAATCAAATTGTCAAACAAAAACTCAAACGGAATCTTCATGGCTGGCCTGTTGCATAAACTTCATGAAAGCCAATTCCATTTTTTCTTCGGTCTCGTAAGTCCCGTTGGCAATTTCGGCCTGGATACGAGCAATCAATTCTGCCCTCTCCGGACCGGAGCCGCTTGAAGATTGAAGTTCAGACATCATTTGAGCCGCTTCAGAAATTTCCAGCGTATCCTGGGGGATCTGCAATCGCGACGGTTGACTGGCCGCTGGTTGCTTGACTGTATTTGCTTGCTGAGGAACCGACCAATTGTTACTCGTTCCCCCGACACCGGATATACTCATCGACAAACCTCCCTGCATAAACCGCACCGAATCGGAAACTGACGCCTGTACGGTTCACGGATCCTTGTTAAAGAAAGGTACCGGGCACGATGCCCACAGAAGCCGGAATATCCGACCCCTCAGCACTCAGGCCCCCACCCTGTTCCATCAAGTCCACGATCTTCCACTCTCAACAAAAAGGGCAAACCGCCCAACAAGCAAGATTTCGCTCGCAAACCGTGTTGTAGATATCCTACCCGAGAAACGGCTTTGATTTCAACAGGTGTTTTTGACAACCAATTCTCCTTGCCAGAAACCACCCCATTCCACCAAGCTACCCATACCCACTATCCCGCGCCCTCCCCTATCTGGAAACGCTCACCCCACCGTAACAAAACGACAGTACTTGAGCGTATAGCCGTTCTTGCCCCAGAGACGTAACAGGAAGTGAAACTATCGACAGATTCACCATCTCGACAAAAGCAGGGCCAGTGAACACATAAGCATAAACCAAGGGAACTTGAGCCCCTACATACACGCGAGACGCCGCGCCAACAAGACAATTTCCACGAGATCTATCAAAAGACATTCAGATCATGAAGTCTGTTTCGATTCCGAGAATACGGTCTCGCAGATCCTGCGTCACCTCAATGTAATTATGAACAGGATCCTGGGAGTCAGTCGGATTGATGCCACAATAGACCGACCAAGGCCCTAAATGCCTCCATCGCCCTGCCCGCTTGGGCTCTCCTTCCATGACTGGAGTGGTACACCGATTGCAGCCGATTGTCGCGAATCCCTGTTTGTGCAGCGGATTGGTGATGACCTGATTTTCCTCGATATATTGGTGCAGTTCCTCATCCGACAAGTTGGCAAGAGGATTGATCCGAACCGTGTTCATTTGCTTATCGATGCTGAGAATCGGATTGTTCGCCCGCTGTCCCCCGTCTGACCGACGCAAACTGCTGATAATGCCATCATACTGTGGGGCAACCGCGTGGAGTGGCTCAACTTTTCTGAGTCGACAACACTCCGCCTGCCCTTCCGGAGAGAGATAGAGGACCCCCCGCTGTTCAGTCTGTTCTTCCATTGTCTGTTCTGGCGTCAGAGTGATGACATTCAATCCGTACTGCTCGATCAACCTGTCGCGAGTCTGCAAGGTTTCCTGAAACATCACCCCGGTATCGACAAACAGGACTGGTATCGGCAAATTCAGCTTGTAGATCATGTGACAGACTGCATTTCCTGCCTCCTGCATGGCGGAAATCGTACAGAGCCGCTGACCAAACGTGGCGTATGCCCATTGTATCAACTCCTGTGGAGTCCGTTCTTCGAAATTATGATTCAGATTACTGAGATCTGCTTGCGTCAATCGAGGCATCGTTCCATCCGATGGCAATGAAGAGACCTGGAAAGCTTTGTCAGAAAGGCCACCTTTTCCGGGAAAAACTGTCCTTCACTGACGATGAAAATAACCAATAAAACAACCAATAACAGACGAGTTTGTCTTTTTTGATTCGGTATTACCTTGATTCGGTATTACGTACCGGGTACTTGATGGTGATAATCCCAAACAACTGCACCGAATCAGCATCGATCCAACATCAGCAGCAACCCGAATCTTCAAAGCCAATCCCCATCAGTTGTGAACTCTAATGAGATCGCCACCGGGGTGCAATTGATCTGGATAGACTTCTTCGTGAATCAGGAGAAGCAATTTCCTGATAATCTCTTTTCCCTTCCATATTCGAAAAACGGCTTGCCAGACCTCACCGATGCAGCATAAATCAAGGGAATTAAGTCACAGGCTCCCCGGTTTCCAGGAGAACAGCGTGCCTCTATTCCGAGGCGTAACGTCTGAGGAGTAAAGGATCAATAAACTGTGCACAACCCGCTTTGCCAGCGCTGATTGCCGATGTGAGGCCTTCTGATAGCTCCGACTGAGGTCTATTTTCAAAGAAATTGACATTCGTGACAGTTCGTCGCATGCTCATTCTTGACACCCAGCTTGTCGAGAGATAACCTTCTGTTTCGTGATATGCGATGTTGGGGATTACACCTCCCCAATTCAGTGTTTTTGTGTACACTCCAGTTTTCATTCAAGGCGCACTCGGTGAAACGGGATGAGCTGGGATGGGGCTGGTTTGAATCGCTTTCCATTTTCCCTGGGAAGTGTTCAGGTTATTACAAGTTGGCGTACTACTGTTTTGAAGGGCTGGATTGATGTGGAGAGTGGCGAGATGAGAAACGGTCGAGGCACGGTATGATGGTGATCGGTTTTCAGATTGTTGCGGTTCGACATCGATTCGGTTTGTTCAGTCGAGTCAACAGAAAGGCGGCACTCATGTGATCACATGGGATGCGGGCTGAAGCCTGTATATTGATCTTGGTAATTTCCTCTGTTTGTGGAAATTCAAAAGATTCTGAATCCTTAGGGAAGTGGGTATTTTGGTACCCGCTTTTTTTTATGATATTGATACAACTATGGCGTGATCCTGGAAATGCAACGGGGGTGATGTGAAGTGCCAGTCGAATTCTACTGGATCAACATCGAAAACCGGACATAATTAAGGAGAATCAGGCCAGTTCGGAAGGAGTGATATGAACGCAACCGAAGTCATCAGGATTGTCGATGCCATCCACCGCGATAAAGGCATCGATAAGGAAATCGTGTTCGGAGGTATCGAACAGGCGATCTACACGGCCTTGCGCAAACATTACGGCGATGAAGATGAGCTGACGGTCAATATCAATCGTGATTCCGGCGAACCCGAGGTTCTTCATAATGGCGAATTGCTGGATCCGGACATACTCGGGCGCATCGCCGCCCAAACCGCCAAGCAGGTCATGATCCAAAAAATCCGGGAAGCGGAACGGGACGCTTTATACGAGGAATATATCGAGCAGAAAAGCCAACTTGTTTCCGGAACGATCACACGTCTTGAATACGGCGTTGCGACCGTTTCGCTGGGAAAAGTTGACGCCATCCTCCCGCGTAGCGAGCAGATTCCGGGAGAAAGCCACCGTGTGAACGAGAGAATCCGTGCGATCATTCTGGATGTGCGCAAATCGGGCAGCCGCCTGAAAATTATTCTTTCGAGAGTTCATACCGATTTTGTCAGGCAACTTTTCGAAGTTGAAATCCCCGAAGTTGCAGAAAATGTCATCGAAGTACGATCTTTGGCGAGAGAAGCCGGGTATCGATCGAAAGTCGCTGTTTCGTGCGATGACAGCAATGTCGATGCTGTCGGAGCCTGCGTCGGCGTTCGAGGAGCGAGAATCAGAACAATCGTTGACGAATTGGGGGGCGAAAGAATCGACATCGTCCGCTGGAACGATTCCCTGCAAATTCTCATCCCCAACGCTCTGCAACCCGCAGAAGTCGAGGATGTCATCCTGTGCCCGATGCTGGGACGGGTCATTGTTCTGGTTCGGGACGACCAGCTTTCGCTTGCGATCGGAAAGAAAGGGCAGAATGTCCGCCTGGCCTCCAAGCTTGTCGGCTGGGATATCGAAGTGATGACACGGGACGAACTGGACGAACAGCTTGAACGCTCCGTCGTCATGTTCTGTGAAGTTCCACATGTGTCCGAAGACCTCGCCAAGTCGCTTGTCTCGCAAGGTTTTTTCAGCTTCGATGACCTTTCGGTGATCGAGCCGGAACATCTGATGGAATTGAGCGATCTCTCGATGGAGCAGTACGAAGAAATCACGGAATACGCCGATGCGGAGAGTTTGCGACTGGAGCAGGAAGAAAAAGCTGCCCGGGCAGCCGGACGAAACATCAGCAGACATCAGTCGGAGCCCCCAAAAGAAGCAAAGAGTGAAGCTGTCGAAACCGAAGATAATGCGGAGAGTGTAGAGGCCAAGAGTGCAGAGAATGCAGGAGACGCAGGAAGCCCCGAAATGACAAATGAGGAGGCAGAACAGGAATCCAGCGAAAAAGAGGAGAATTTGAAAGCGACAGCAGAGCAGGTTCCTGTCTCTGTCGCAGATGAAGGAAAACAGGAAACGGTACAACAAACTGTCGAAGATGCGCCGGCAAACAACGAGGAATCGACGAATAATTCCGATAATGTTTGATCGCGCGCAGTCTTTGATCGGCGGGTGTTGTCTTTGATCGGACGGAGCGAGTCTCCCCACACCCGGTAACCAGTTGATTCCAGAAAGACCCTGATTTCGCGAGCCTGATGCACTCCGGTAGATGTCAATCCATACCTGATCAACATCAACAGAAATTGGCCTGTTCCTGAATACATACGAACGGGAATTTAACGCGGTTGTTTTTTCGTGACAGTTGGAGTGAAAAAGGGACTTTGGGTCATTGCACCAAAGGCCTGAAGCGGCAATCAACGATCTTGCGATTGGCAATACAAACTTACGGTTGGCAATACAGAAGATTCATTTAGAGAGGTTTTGTTTTGAAGATTCGGATTTTCGCTTTGGCGAAAGAGCTCAATCTTGACAGTAAAGAGCTCATCAAGCACTGCAATGATGCAGGGATCACTGTAAAAAGTTCTGCGTTGGCGAGCATTTCGCCCGAAGAACGCGATCGCTTAATGGCCTATCTCGATTCACCTCAAAGCAGTGAATCTTCTTCTGCAAAAGATGCCGGCATTCCCGATGCGCCGGAGTTTGTGCCGGAATTGGTTCCCGAGAAAAAAATCAGGACCATACAAACCAAAACGGCGCGTTCTTCCCAGTCAACAGCAAAGAAGTCGCGGGACACGGAAAGCAGTGGAAGCGACACAGCGGAACAGAAGACTGAAGAGGCCGCAGCCGATTCCGTGCCAGAGGTTGCCGCTGAAGACAAACAGGCTATCG
>JALWSL010000416.1 GCA_027080405.1 Planctomycetaceae bacterium | reverse complement strand
ATGTCACTGTTTTATTTTGTTGAAGGTTTTACTGGATGTCGATTACGAAAGAGAAGAAGCAGGAGCTGATTGGCGAATTCAAGCGATCCGAAGGTGATACAGGTTCGCCAGATGTGCAAATTGCGGTTTTGTCGCATCGTATCAAGGAATTAACGGAGCATTTGAAAACTCATAAAAAGGATTTTGCCAGCCGTCGTGGGCTTTTGATGCTGGTTAGCCGTCGACGTCGTTTGCTTGATTACGTCAGACAAAAAGATCCGGGGCGTTATGCTTCGTTGATCGAACGGCTGAATCTGAGAAAGTAGTATCGTTAATCAAACCCGACAGTACGACTGCCGGGTTTGTTTGTTCCCGCTCGCTTTTGATACTGCCTGTTTCGACCTCATCTGTTTCATCCTCATTTGGCAGGTGTGCGGGGGCGCGGAATAGACAGGCTGCATTTTCGCGAGGCGGGTTTATGCGATCTCATCAGGTATCGCGTAGAAGATGAAGTCGCAGTGTGTGGATAGCGTGTGAATGAAGTTGCAGTATGTGAAATTGACTGTGCCGCTGGCGGGTTCGCATTTGTTTTGATTTTAATGATCCGCACGGAAAGAAATACCGGGAAAAACGGCGCACTCATGCAGCATGCAGGCGTTGATGTCGGCAGGTTGTGAGGAAGATTTGTATCAAGTTGTATTTGTGAAAAAGAAAGAGAAGCAAAGTGTCATCCATTTCAGTTGAAAAGCAGATTGCAGGCAGAGTATTAAAAATAACAACGGGAGAGATTGCCAAGCAGGCCAGTGGGGCCGTGCTGATCCAGTATGGCGAAACGGCAATGCTTGTCGCGGCCCAGACGGGCCCTTCGCGACCGGGAATCGACTTTTTTCCGCTCACAGTTGATTATCGGGAACGTTACTCCGCGGCTGGCAAGTTTCCCGGCGGCTTTTTGAAGCGGGAGGGGCGGCCTTCCACGAATGAAATTCTGACCGCCCGGCTGACGGACCGTCCTCTTCGTCCCCTGTTCCCCAAATCGTGCAAGAACGAAGTGGAGGTGATGACAAATGTTCTTTCCAGCGATGGAGAAAACAACCCCGATGTCATTTCAATCAATGGTGCCAGTGCTGCCCTGTCGATTGCGCCTGTTCCCTTTCAGGGGCCGATTGGAGCCGTTCGCGTCGGAATGATCGACGGAGAGCTGATCCTGTTTCCGACGGTCGCCCAGGTGGAAGAGGGAGACCTTGATCTGGTTGTTGCGGGAAATCGCGATTCCATTTTGATGATCGAAGGATTCGGGCGGCAGATTCCGGAAGAACCGATGGCCGATGCCCTGATGTTTGCCCATCGTGCCATCGCCGATTTGTGTGATCTGCAGGACGAGTTGGTCAGAGCCGTTGATAAAGAGCCATTCGAATGGGAGGAACCGGGAGAAAATCCGTTTCTTGACATTGTTCGTGATGAAGCGGGCGCTGCGTTGAAAGAAGCGATTCAAATTACGAAGAAGCAGGAACGATCGGAAGCCTGTGCCAAAGTTGGTGACGAACTGATCAAGAAATACTTTCCGGGAGAAGAAACGGAAGATTCCCAGGGGAGGACATTGGCTCAACTGAAAGACGCCCTTTACCAGGTCGGCAACAAAATTCGCCGGGAGTTGACGCTTGGCGGGAAGCGGCTTGACGGGCGTGAACCGACAGAGCTTCGTAAAGTGAGCAGCCGTGTCGGCTTGATTCCCCGGGTGCATGGTTCCGCCCTGTTTACACGTGGGGAGACGCAATCGCTGGCGACGTTGACCCTTGGAACGGTTCGGGATCAGCAGCGGGTGGAAAACCTGTTCGGTGAAAGCAAGAAACGGTTCATGCTCGACTACAATTTCCCGTCCTATTCGGTAGGTGAATGTCGTCCGATTCGTGGACCAGGGCGGCGTGAAATCGGTCACGGAGCACTGGCAGAGCGTTCGGTTCAATGGGTTCTTCCGCCTGAGGAATCGTTCCCGTACACGATTCGAATTATTTCTGATATCACCGAATCGAACGGCAGTAGCTCGATGGCTTCAGTCTGCAACGCGACATTGGCCCTGATGGACGCCGGTGTTCCGATTCGTCAGCCGGTAGCCGGGATTTCCATTGGCCTGGTTCAGGAGGGGAGTGATTACGTCCTGCTGACCGACATCATTGGCGATGAAGACCACTTCGGTGATATGGATTTCAAAATTGCGGGGACGCAAAAAGGAATCACCGGGATTCAGCTTGATCTGAAAATTGGCGGGATCAACGAGGAGATCATCCGGAAAACTCTGGATCAGGCCCGCAAGGCCCGATTGGAACTGTTGAAGTCGATGCTAAGCGAAATCCGCCGTCCGCGGAAGGATATATCGAAGTTGGCTCCACGAATCGAGACGATTAAAATCGATCCCGAGAAAATTGGCCTGTTGATCGGTCCGGGTGGTAAAACCATTCGCGCCCTTCAGGAGGAAACGGATACGCAGATCGATATTTCCGAGGAGGGGGTTGTTACGATCGCCGCATCTTTCGGAGCGAACGCGGAAGATGCCAAGGCTCGCATCGAGGCGATGACGGAAGATGTGAAGGTCGGTCGTGTTTACACCGGCAAGGTTATCGCGATCAAGGATTTTGGCGCCTTCGTTGAAATTGCCCCCGGGAAGGATGGTTTGTGCCACATCAGCGAACTGTCGGATGGATTCGTCAAAAATGTGGAAGATGTCTGTAAAATCGGCGACAAGCTGGAAGTGAAAGTGATTGCGGTCGACGAACAGAATCGTGTCAAGCTTTCACGCAAGGCGATGCTGGAAAGCAGCGATGAGGAATCTGATGAGGATCTCGGATTCGATGAAGATTGATCTTCACTCGTTGGGAAAATGAGTGTTACGGCTACAGGGAAGTCCCCATCGATAACGGGACTTCCTTTTTTAATGATGCAATTTCGCCATGTCTTCGGAAAAAGAGAGAGAACGTGAAGAACTGCTGCAGCGCAACTACACAGAGATTGCGCAACTGGCGGGAGGGTTGGCTCATGAAATTCGAAATCCACTTTCGACAATCAGCCTCAATCTGGGGGTTTTGAAAGAAGACCTTGAAGAAGGGAATACCGCCCGCGATCTTCGTATGAAAAGGCGAATCGAAACAATCAGCCGGGAGTGTGAGCATCTCGAACAGATCCTCAGTGATTTCCTTCACTTTACAACCGGGATGGAGCTTGAAACCCAACCTTGTGATCTTTCGGCTGTCGTGGCTGAATTTATTGAATCGCAGCAACTGGAAGCAGCCGCACGGCAGATCGAGATCAGTCCGCATCTTGCTCCAGACTTGCCGAAAGTCTCGCTTGATCCTCATCAGTTTCGTCAGGTTCTGTTGAATCTGACGCTCAATGCCATGCAGGCGATGCCCGAGGGAGGAGTTCTCGAATTCCAGACGTTCCGAGAGGCGGAAAATATCGTGCTGCAGATTATTGATAACGGTAACGGAATATCCAGACAGGCACAGGGGAGGATATTCGATCTTTTTTATTCATCCAAACCAGAAGGAAGCGGTCTCGGCTTGCCGACTGTGCGGAAAATTGTGGAAGCCCATCAAGGCACGATTCAATGCGAAAGTGAACCGGGGCGCGGCACGAAATTCAGCATCTATCTGCCAGTTGTCGAATAATTGTGGGGCCGCATTGGCGTCGAACTCGCATTGGCGTCAGTGAAAATCGATCCGGATTTTACTCATTTGCCCAGCGATGCTCCTGTGCGGTAGAATACTTCTGTTCGAATTCCTTCAGCAGGCTGAAATGCGTATCGAGAGACATTGCAGCGCTTGGGAACGTACGACTTCTTCGCGTCGGGATAGTTCGTTCCGCGGGGCAGTTTCGTTCTGCGGGATCGTTTGAACTGGTCTGCGACCCGCACGGTTCTCCTGTCGGGCTGATCCTCAATTCTCCGGCGGGTTGCGGTCCTGGCAGTTCCGATCATCCGTTATTGAAAGAGATGAAGTTATGACCGAAGCAACGGGAACTTATACCGTTTTGGCCCGTCGTTATCGTCCGCAGACTTTTGATGAGGTTGTCGGACAGCAGCATGTTGCCCAGGCGCTGCGTAATGCCATCCTGTGCGATCGTGTTGCCCACGCCTACCTTTTTACCGGGGCGCGTGGAGTCGGGAAAACATCAATGGCACGTATTCTGGCCAAGGCGCTGAACTGCCCTGAAGTGGTCGATGGCAATCCCTGCAACAAATGCGATTTGTGTCTGGCGATTGCAGAAGGGGGCGATGTCGATGTGATGGAAATCGACGGCGCTTCCAACAGGGGAATTGACGATATCCGTTCCCTGCGCGCCAATGTCGGCATTCGTTCGATGCGAACCCGAATCAAGATGTACATTATCGACGAAGTTCACATGTTGACGAAAGAGGCTTTCAATGCGCTGCTGAAGACACTGGAAGAACCGCCGCCCAATGTGAAATTCGTCTTTTGCACGACGGAGCCTCAGAAAGTTCCGGATACCATTCTTTCGAGATGCCAGCGCTTTGATTTTGCCAGTATCGAAACGCAGGCGATCGCGCAGCGATTAAGCGAAATTGCCCAACGCGAAGGTGTGGAAGTGACCAACGAGGCGATTGATCTGGTTGCGCGGCGGGCAGGGGGATCGATGCGGGACAGCCAATCTCTTTTCGATCAGTTGCTCGCATTCGGAGCGGATAAAATCGAAGCGGGTGATGTCAATCAACTGCTCGGGACGGCAGACGATGACAGATTGCTGAGAATTCTCGATTTCATTCACAGGAAACAGCGGGGAGACTTGTTGCAGGAAATCGATGAAGCAGTGAAAGAGGGTGTTCAGTTGGGGAACCTGATTGATCAACTTGTCAACTGTTATCGGGACTTGATGGTTCTCAGTTGTGGCGCCAGTTCCGTGGAACTGATCGGAGTCAGTTCTCTTCAGCGGGAAACATTCACCCAATTGGGAAAGCAGATCGGCCTGGAAACGATCACGGCAGCGATGCAGATCCTCTCGGAAGCAAAAGGACGATTGGCAAGAGTTTCGCACGGCAGAGCCCTGATTGATCTGGCCGTAATCCGCATTTCCCAACTGGAAAATCTGGAAAGCCTGACACGATTGATTGCGGATTTGAAGAGCGCTGAGACTGGTGTCATCACGCTGGCAGGTGGACAGGCTCCAGCTGGACAGTCTCGAGGTGGGCAAGTTTCAGGTGGACAGGTTTCCGATTGTTCTCCGGCAACTTTGCCTGATCAGCCGCATTATCCCTA
>JALWSL010000415.1 GCA_027080405.1 Planctomycetaceae bacterium | reverse complement strand
GGTTAATAGATGATGAGCTGTTTTCGTTTGCCTGCTGTTTTGCCTTTGTCTGTGCTGATGCTGGCGGTTTTTGTTCTCGCTGGATGCATTCGCGACAAACCGTCCGAGTCGGAGGCGAGTTCTCCTACAGCGCCTCAGCTGGAAAAAGAGGGGCAAAAGGCGGATCCGGGGGAGACCTTTCGTGTCAAATTTGAAACAAGCAAAGGCAACTTCATCGTAGAAGCCTACAGCGGTTGGGCACCTCTTGGAGCGGCGAGGTTCAAGGAGCTGGTGGAATCCGGTTTCTATGATGGTTGCCGGTTTTTCCGTATTGTTCCCGGTTTTATCGTTCAATGGGGAATCAATGGAGATCCCGAAGTTCAAAAGAAATGGTACGATAACAAAATTCGGGACGACGACGTTTTGACGGAAAATTTCCGCGGCACTCTCTCGTTTGCAAAAAGTGGTCCCAACACCCGTACAACGCAGCTGTTTATCAATTATGGCAATAATTCAGCCAGTCTGGATCCGCAGGGTTTTGCTCCGTTCGCAAAAGTAATCGAGGGGATGGATGTGGTTGATGCGATCAATGCAGAGTATGGCGAAAGGCCCGATCAGGGGCGGATACAGACCCAGGGGAATGCTTACCTGAATAAGGAATTTCCCAACCTCGATTACATCATCAAGGCGACGATTCTGGAACCTGGTGCCGAAAAGGAAAACGCGACCGAAAAAAAGGAGGCCTCGGAATCCAAATCTTCTGAATCTCCTGAATCTTCCAAGTCTCCCGAGTCTCCCAAGTCTGGCCAGTCCAACCAGAGCAAGTCTGATTCGTCCCGGGAGGTAAAATCAAACGGCGAGAAGGACGCCGCTTCGGAAGAGAAAGCGGAAAAGAAGCCAGAAAAGAAAAAGGAGTCTCCCAAACCGGAAACGATTGAGGAGATCAAATAGTACGTTCATATCAAGGTGAGAAGGGGCTTCATGGTTGATAAAACCCAATTGCCTCGTCGGCGTGTTCAATATGCGGATCTTGACGATTTGCTGGCTGATGCAGAGCGACTGGTTGATCTGCAGGCTCCCACGACGGGGAACTGGTCTGTCGGGCAGATATTGGAACACTTGGCTCTGGTAATGGATAAATCGATTGATGGTTTCGAAACGCCGCCCCTTCCGTGGGTGGTTCGACTTGTTTTTCGGTTGTTCCTCAAGAAAAAAATTCTCAATCGACCGATGCAACCAGGATTGAAATTGCCCAAGCGAGCCGAGCAGGAGATCGTCGTCGATTCGATCGATGAACGGAAAGCACTCGCTCATCTGAAACAGGCGGTTCAGCGTTTGAAAACAGAGACGGATCGAAAACCGAGCCCGATTCTCGGGCGACTCTCCGTTGATGAGTGGAACAGGCTTCATGTACGCCATGCCGAAATGCACATGAGCTTTATCGCCGAACCGTAATCCGCCTCTCTCATCTGGTGAACGGTTTTGATGAACGGTTTTGATGAACGGTTTTGATGAACGGTTTTGATGAACGGGCAGGGGCTTTCTTTTCGGTCTGTTTTCAATGCTGCGTTCTTCGGTGCATTTTCCGGCCGGCTTGTCAAGAAAATGTGAGTTGAGCTGTTGAAGGATCACTCAGGCCGTGAAACAGTTTTTGTACCGGTTGGCCAGTCTGTCCGATCGCTAACACTGTACGTGTCACGATCGCGCCCATTATAAGCGACGATCATTTCTGCCAGCAGTCCAATAGACATGGCCTGAGCGCCAAGAATGGTCGCGGCGGTGGAGTAGGTCAGCAGCGGCCTGGAGCCGATCGGGGTGGCAGGTATGAGGTGGGAAATATTCATCAAGCACCACAAGACGCTGAGGTAGGTAAATCCGATCGCCCCCAGAGCGAAAAAGAACAGGCCGATTCCGCCGAGGATGTGATGGGGGCGTTGTCCGTAGCCGGTCAGAAAGGTGACGGTCAGCAAATCGAGGAAACCTCTGGCAAAACGTTTCATTCCATATTTGGAATGTCCGAATTTCCGTGAGCGGTGATGAACGGGAACTTCCGCAATTTTGAAGCCGCGTGAATAGGCCAGTACGGCGATAAAACGGTGCAGTTCGCCGTAAATCCGGATTTCGCTGGCCACGTCGCGATGAAAAAGTTTGATGCCGCAGTTATGGTCGTGCAGTTTCAGGCCGGAGAGTCGTCCAATCATCCAGTTGAAGATCTTGCTCGGGTAAACCTTGTGCCAGGGGTCGTGTCGGTGTTCTTTCCATCCGTTGACGACATCGTATCCCTGACGGTACTTCTCCAGGAATTTGGGAATTTCCGCCGGATCGTCCTGCAGGTCGGCATCCATCATCATGATGATTTCACCTTCAGCCGCCTTCATGCCGGCTGTCAGCGCTGCCGCCTTGCCGAAATTTCTGCGAAAACGGATCCCCGTCACTTCTCGATGTTCCTGCGAAAGCTCTCGGATAATCTCCCATGATTGATCCCGGGAACCATCATCAACAAAGATCAATTCGTAATCGATATCATTTTCCCGACAGACCGAAGCAATTTGCCGTTGCAATTCGACAAGTGTTTTTTCTTCTTCAAACACGGGAACAATAATTGATAACATTTCGAGCTCCTGGTGCCGCAGAAAGCAAATGGTATTTCTCGTAGTCAGTTGCAGCGAAGGTGGAAATTGTCAAATGGTACCGGTTGGAATGAGTGTCAGACAGCTGGGCATGTCTCCGTTTGCCCTATCCCGACAAGCACCTTGAATCCCACCTTGAGACAATGCCCGTTTCATTCGAGGCCGGGGCGTGTCGGCATGAACCGGGATGGCTTCAGCAGTCCGCTCCGGGCAACCGATTGTACCAACTCTGCACGGTCAGTTGTTGTTTTTTCGGTACGCCGGAAAGAAATTCCCGTTTTGGTCGAACTGGCCGGCCCGCTCGGAAACAGTCTGATAAAGGGAGGGGTGAAGGACAATCCGCGAGGTGGCGAATTTCGCCCGGTGTGACGAGAAGCCGGCTTTGAACTTGAAAAGGGGACTCTCGCTGCTTCCTCCCAATCCGCCTCCCAAGTGGAATCTTGAGTTTCCTCTTTCTTTTGCCCAGTGACGCACATGGTCGAGCAACAGTTTTGTCGGCGATAATTTCATGTGATCTGCGGTGACGCCACTGAGGTGGTACTGGACGATTCCCTCACATTCGAAAAACAGGGCCGCGGCTGCGACATCACCTTTACTGCTGATGACACACCCCAGATGCAACTGCTCTCCGAGGGCTTCTTTCAGATCGGTACAGTACGCCTCGGAAAAGAGGTATCGTTCGTCAGCATTGAGGCGTTCCATCGTCTCGTTGTAAATCCGGACAAAATCCGGGTACTGTTCCCAATGGTTCATGAGAACGGAATATCCCTCCCGTACCAGTCGCCGGATGTCCCGTCGGAGAGAAGAGCGGGTCTGCTTTTGCCACTCTTCTTCAGATTCCTCGAGGTCGACAAAAACCGTTTCGCCGTGAAGGACAAACTGTTCACATGCTGCCGGCTGGTAATTTTCCGGTGTGAAGAAAGGGTGCCAGCGTAAAAAAAGGGACACCATTTTTTCGCAACAGGAGTCTTCTCCGCATGCATCCAGAAAGGCGGGAATGGCTTCCGGAGAATCGGTCACAACGCCACTGTAACCGTAGGGGGAGATGGCATCCCACAAATCTTCGCTCGGTTGGAGGTCTTCGCCCCGTTGGAGGTGCTCGGGCAGTTCCCTTTTCAGCACAGGGATCAGAAATTCGCGGGTTCCGTCATTCCCATAAATTGCGGTTGCGGTTCCTTCTTCATGTTTTTCGGAAAATGTCACATACTCGGGAGTTGCATAGATGTCATGTTCGAGACGGCTCAGTAAATTCCGCCATCGGGAATCTCCGGGAGTGATGAGTTCAATTTGCATTCTGGGAAACAATACTCTGGTGTGGTGGAAGGCTGTTATTGGTGGATCAACGATTTTTCCTGATCTTCTGCAGAGCGGTATCGGGACAGTGAATCTTCGAGTTGCTCGCGTGTCTGTTGATCGAAATATCGGGAACGACTGGGGGTTAGTGGATCAATTTTATCCAGAACTTTCAGGTTGTGTCCCTGCCGATTCAGTAATTGGCAGATACGTTCCAGTACCTGCGAAGGATTGTTGCACAGTTCGTCATAGGAGAGATCGAGGCAACGTTCCGGAGGGCTGTTCCGCATGGCCTGGGTGTGTGCCTGTTCCAGTTCCATGACCTGTCCGATCACCTGATCGTAGACACTTTTCTGTTTGAGGGTCTCGTATTGTTTCGGCTTCAGGGAGATCCACTGTTCTGTCGAGCCGAGCATTTTTTTTCTGGCTTTAAGAATCGATTCTGCGTTGTCAATCGGATTCCGGCGAATGCGCAGAAAAAATGCCTGGTGATCCAACCGTAACATCGGTTCGATAAACCAGCCCAGTATCAGTGATTTGAAAAGAATCGGTTTTTGTGCTGCCGCCGTCATGTTGTTCAATACTTTACTGAACTGTTGCCAGTCGATTTTCAGGTGATGATCGGGCGATGGTTCGCACAGATCCTGCATCTGCAAATGCCTGGCCCAGAAGTAACCGAATTCATGCGGTTCGGAAATCCCCTTGGTACGCCCGAAATCGGAAGTCAGTGAAGAAGAGCATCGCCCGGGGAGCAACTTCTTTGAAAGCCGGATACCGCAGACCGGTGCCTGCCAGAAAGCCGCGATCAAATTGTTGATGTAACTGACATTGATATGCGTCGCGATCAGTTGTGTCAGCAGGGTTGTACCAGAGCGTGGAGCACCAATGACATGAATGGACGGGAACAGGCATTCGAGATCTTCATATTGCTCCATTTCGAACGGGAAAAGGTGCTCATTGAGGTTGGCGAGAAAATTCTCCTCAAGTTCGTCTTTTCGGTAGGCGGGACTAAGCTCGGGATCGATCCTTTTCATTTTTCGCTTGTCCAATTGGGAGTAACAGGTTCGGGCGTCTCACGGATACTCTATGGGTGGGGCTTGCTATCAGGTCGCCTCATGCCGCCTGACGATCGGAATTCGATTGCGTCTGTTCGATCGGTGCAGGGGCGAGATCATCGACGTCTCCACTGTTTCGATCCAGAACGACGCCTTCTCCTGTCAGGGCGACTCGAATGGTTTTGAACAGGATCGCGAGATCCTTGCCCAAATGGAAATTGTCAATGTACTGGTTGTCGAGTTCGATTCGTCGGGACCACTTCAGTAAATTCCGACCGGAAACGGTCGCCAGACCCGTGAT
>JALWSL010000414.1 GCA_027080405.1 Planctomycetaceae bacterium | reverse complement strand
GTCAGCATTAGCAACCTTGATTGTCGATTCCAAATCAACAATCTTCTGCCAGGTGATAGCCCCACCATTGGTTCCGATGGAAACCAATGGTAAACCACCCTGCTGCAGCAATCCTGTTGGCTGATTGCTTAGCCCTGAGCCGTTCAGAGAAGCTCGATCCATTTCCAGAGCGAGAACCTCAACCAGATCCCGCCGCACGAACATTTCCGCATCGAGCGATGTCTGGTTCATGAACTTGCGGGTGATATCGGTGAATGCGCCAACCGTTTTGTTGCGCAGTTGAACCTGGCCAACAGTCTGGCCTGATTCGGTCGGCTCGCCATCTTCGCTCAGCCAGTAGGCGGTGCCACCACCGGTCTTTTTCGGGATATCCATGTCTCCAACAAGATCGTTGATGACACGAGCCCCCAGTCGCTGCACGATCATGCTGTTGCGGAGCAGGTCGATCATCGTCGTGGCCAGCACAGTCGGGATCGCTCCCGCACCACCCGTCACATTCAACGCACCACGCTGCTCGACACCAGACCGCCTGCGCACTTCGACAGGCAAATCCCAGGGAATCAGGAACCCTTGTGGATCTTTTCCGCTTCGCTTGGCGAGTTCCTGAGAAACTTCGCCCTCGTAACCGTCCAGGGGATGGCCCGAGGCACGAAGTCTGATGGCCCGCATCAGCGAATAATTTTCCCAATTATTCGATCCATCGAACATGTCGCGTTCGTTCGCCTCTGGTCCCCGTGCTGGCGGTGCCGCTGGGGCGTGAGTACGTGACTCCAGTTCGGCAAATGCCTGATTGCGTCGCTCTGATTGCTCGGTCCGCTCCGCTTTCCGCTTTTCATCGATCAATTCATCGATTTTGCGAACATCGGCCAGGAGTCCATCACAGGTGCTTGCCTCATCGGCAGTCAGATCCCGATTTTCACCTTTCGCCTTGTCGCGCAGTTCCGTTGCTTTTTTGAATCGGTTCTCCCGTTCTTCCAGGAGATCTTTCAGGTTCATGTTTTCAAAGTCCACGGCTCATTCCTTTTTGCCAGTGTTGAAGATTTGTGAGGCGACATCGAGCGTTTGAACGTGCGAGGTCTGTTTTCTTCACGCCTGTGCGTTTGCCTATTCCCCGGGCGTTGCGCCAAGACGCAAAAATTCCAGTTCTCGATCAATTTTCTGTCCCCTGGCTTCGGCAATCTTTTTCCGCTGCAGATCGAGCGATCGCCGGGCGACATCGGTCGTTGTTCCCTCATAAGCCGGAAAAGTAACCGGGCCGACATCGTACAGACGCACCTTGATGACTTCGCGATACCAGACACCTTCCACTTCCCTGTATTCAGCCTCGAGCACTTCAAAGCCGAACGAGGATCCGGACACATCCTTCCTCCCGATACTGGTGGCTACATCTTTCCCGATCGTCGTTTCCGGACAATGACAGGAGTAGAACAACCCACGCTGATCAACAGACAACTCGAGTGTGGTTGCCTTGTTGCGCCCCAGTACCTGATTCGGATCGTGATTGAACAGGCAGCGCACATCATCATCTCGAATCGCCTCATCGAACGCCCCCGGCATGATCCGCTCGTAGTAATCTTCCCAGAGGCGATATTGTGTTGTGTCCGGCGTTTGTTCATCGAAATAAACAGCTGCGTAGCCTTCGATTCGCTGATCCCTTTCGCTACGCTTTTCCATGCGGGTTTCCGCAAGATTCTGTTCAAGGATTCGGTGTTCGATATTCATTCTGAAAGTTCCTCGTAAGAGTTCATGAGCAGGGATTCAGCAACCGGAGCTGCGTCCCATTGATTCACGCACCGCTGGATTGCTTCGTGCAAATTTGATGCGCCTTTGGTTTCGTCGAGTATTTGCTGGCGATGCGCTGCCGCGATCGCACCCAACTTCTCGCTGGAGCGACTGAGTGCTCCCAGTTTTTCCTGGACGATGCCGGTGTGACGATCGTAAAACGCTTCAACCGCCTGGCGAAATTCTTGCGGCTTGTTAGCCAAGCGTTTCAGCTGCACCGCTTCGCGATGGAACAGGCCACGAATTGTCTGAGTGGTTAGTGCGGCCAGACGGGGATCGATTCGTTGATTCCCCTCTCCGGCGACTGATGTTGCCTGGCCATCGGCTGACAGAAAATCGTTCGCTTCCTGCTTTCCCCAGATGGCAGCCGGCTTCGGAAGAACGTCTCCCCCTTCCATCGGTTCGAGATCTTCCAGACTGCGAACTTCATTGATCGTCCGCCAGCCGGCCAGCAGTGCCAGTCGGTAAGCATCGTAGCGTGTTTTGATATCCCCACGCAAAATGGCATCGGAATTGTATTTGACGTAGAACCTGCCTCGATCTGCTCGCCGGAATAACGCCTTGTTCATGCACTGTTCGTCACGGATGAACCAGGGACGCATTGTATGTTTTTCGAAATAGCGATCCTGCGATTCAATGTTGTTGAACTTCGCGTTGTCCAGGTAGCCGGCAACATGCGGAGGCAGCCGGAAGCCTCGAGCCGCGACTTCTTCCCCCTGGAATTTCCGGGATTCCAGAAGCTGTGCTTCTGCCAACGGCATCGACCACTGTTTCAGTTGCCCCCCGTGCTCGAGGAGCAGAGGCTTGAATGGGTTCTGCAGTTGCTGCTCAACGCCTTTTTTGAGACGCTGGTATCCTTGGTCATCCAGCATATTGGGCACTTCGATCACAATCGATGGACGACCGGAGTTGTTGTAGAACGAGGCAACGAATTTATCGGCTGCCAGGCCAACACCAATCGTATCTCCCAGAAAGTGGCGGATGACCGACATGCCGACGATACCATTGAATCCGAAGCCTGGTACATGCAGCATCTGTGATTGATCGAGTGTCCGCACGCCGCCTCGCTGATCCTGTACCCGGTAATAAAGTTTACCGTCCTCTCCCCGGAATGGTTCCACATCAAACGGGGCTCGAGGAATCGCCCGCACCACTTCGGGAGTACGTCCCTCAAACTCCAGTTCGGCGTACGTATTCCCGAACAAACAGAGATGAGCCTGGCGGACTTCTCCCCAGACCATCGGTGTGAAATCGGGATCCGGTTCGTACTGCAACAGCGCGGCAACAGGATGCTGTTTCACTTCCACGTCTTTGCCTGAGGTCCGCTCGAAAACGTCGATTGGCAGCGAGGCTTTTGTTTCAGAGATAATACGGACTGATGCAAAAACGGCTGAGAATCGCATCGCTGTTTTTTCATTAACCGGAATAGTGACCGATCCACCGCCGGACATCAGCGAACGCCTGGCATCGAGCATCTGGCTCATCACCGTATCTTGCCGCAGCAGCTTGCGACCGGCCCAATTCATTACACGTCGTAACATCTGCGTTCCTTACAGGATCCGGAATTCATGTGAGTTGTAACCATTTCGATCCGTGTCTAAATAGAGGCATTCCGATAGCGCCATCAGGGACGCAACCATCGGATCGATCTTTTCGGTGGACTTGTTTTTGTCCGGCATCACCAGGCCTGCTGCATCTTCTTTGAGTACCATGTTGTCAGCAGCCCAGGACAGCACCGGATCCCCATCATGCAGTAGATTCCCGTTCTTCAGCAGCGTCAGAAATGTTTGCACCGGCTCGTTGTACTTGCGGGTTGTCTGGAAGAAATCAAAGACATCGATTCCCATATCATTCGCCAAGGCAATCCCGACGGCTCGAGCATTGTTCGGATCCAACGCCACTGTCCTGAGTTGGTACAGCTTTCTGATTTCGGCAATCTTGTTGTAGATAGCCTGTGGATCAGTTGTGTTTCCGGGTGTCACAATCAATTTGCCGCTCTTGATCCATCCCGCCCAGGGTTGCGAGGAGAGGTCGCGAACTTCCGTTTCTTCACAAATCCAGGACCACTGCTTGATCGCATAACGCGGCTTTTCCTGCTTGCTGTGCAACGGGAAGCACAGCGCAAGTGATGCCAGGTCGTCGGTCCAGCCCAGGTCCAGGCCGGCACAGCAAACCTTGCCTGTCAGATCCGGCAGCTCCGTTTTTCCAGCAGCCCAAAGCTCCAGATCTACCGCCTTGATTGATGATCGAACACGCACATTCATGTGATACCGCAGGAACTGATTCAATTTTGCCGGATTGTGTCGCGCCTCTTCAGACAGATTTTGCAGATATTTCTCTTTGACAGAGATTCCCAGATTCGGATTCCCCTTCCTCCAGACCTTTGGATCATGGGGATCGTCCCCCTGATCCATCTGGCAGATAAAGACAAACCAGTGCTCCGCCGAATAGATTCCCCGCACCACCTGGCAGGCTGATTCATAAACTTCCAACCAGATCACTGACTGGTCGCTTCCGGCTGTTGTGATCAGGATCTCCAGCGGCTGTCGGCGTTTTCCCATCGAGGTTTGCAGCTTGTCAAGAACGCCGCGGTGTTCGTCCCGCCACTCGTGGACCTCATCTGCCACAAACGCATGCAGGTTCATGCCATCCTTGCTTTTGGCTTCCTTCCCCAGTGCTTCGATGTACGATTCATCTGGCGTAAAAACGATATTGTTCTGGTAAATCTTGAAGCGTTTTTTCAGTGCTGGCTGCTTTTTGATCATTCGTTTGATTTCGCCGGCCACAAATTTCGTCTGCCGTCGTTCGGTCGCAGCGAGCACCAGTTCCGCCCGCGTCTCTTTCGGTTCATCAAAGCAGATCAACATCAACATCAGTAAAGCCGCGAACGGAGATTTTCCGTTTCCGCGACCAACCGAAATGAAGGCTTTGGAAAACCGACGGTATCCATCTTCTTTTCTCTTCCAGCCGAACAGGCACCAGACCATGAATTTCTGATAGGGGAGCAATACAAACTTCTTGCCGTTGAATTCTCCCGTTGTGTGAACCTGCAGTTGCATCAGGTCAATCATCCGGTCCGCTGCTTTTTCATCGTGAAAGATGCCGAGCTGCTTCGCGTTTTTCAAATCGTTCTTGTGACGTTGAACTGCGCACCGCTCCAGTTCACCGGCACCTTCCTTGCCGGAGAGAACCGCCCGCATGTATCGGTTTATTTCCGTTTTATGTTTCGATTTGTATCGGGGCATTACTGAAAGGCGTCTTCGAGAGGATCGGTTTCGTCTTTCTTTTCGGTCTCGATCGACAACCCGCTGCGGGCTGACGGCGTCAAACCGAACTGGCCGCAAAATTTCAGGACTCGCTCCCAATGGGATTTTTCTATCCAGACCAGCGGGTGCGGATACGGTTGGCCTTTTTCAGATTCCAGAATCGTTTCGGTCACCTGAAGTCGATCCACCGCTTCTCGCCATTGGTTGTATGCGAG
>JALWSL010000413.1 GCA_027080405.1 Planctomycetaceae bacterium | reverse complement strand
CCTGACATGCTACGCGCACTGTTAAATGACGAAGCTGGTTTTGTTGTATCAGCCGAGCTCGTATTGATTGCGACTCTTCTGGTCATCGGTTTGATCGTTGGTTTGAGCGAAGTTCAGCATTCTGTCGTTGCAGAGTTGAACGACGTTGCTGATGCGATCGGTAATGTTAATCAGTCTTACTACTACACCGGTTTCTCCGGTACAAAGCAGGGCGGAGCCATCAAGGCTTACACCCGTGGCTCAGCTTGGGCTGACACAACTGACGATTGCGACGATAACCAATGCGATATCGCATGCGATTATCCTGTTGATGAAGCAGCAAAACGACGTTAGTCATTCGTGCTGGCGATTCGTTAACCTAAAAAAAGCGACCATGGGAATATATTTCTCATGGTCGTTTTTTTGTTTGCCTGTTAACGGCTTTCTCCGTGTCGGCCCCTCGGTTCTTTTTATTGCATCAACTCCCAGGTCGTGTAACCGCCGCTCAGGTTATACGCTTTGCGATTATTCTGGAGCAGTATTCTTGTTGCCAAATAGCCCCGCATGCCGACTTTACAATAGGCAATCACCGTCCGGTCAACCGGAATTTCATCAATTCGGTTCCTTAAATCATCTACCGGTATATTGATGGCTCCCTCGATATGCCCGCTTTCAAATTCAGCGGGCGTACGAACATCAACCAGTAAGGCATCCTTCCAGGGTTCCTTGTCGAGTTGATCCACATGAACAATCGGTTGGTCGTTTCGCAGCACTCCCGAGGCAACAAAGCCGAGCATGTTGACCGGATCTTTGGCGGAACCGAACTGGGGGGCATAAGAGAGTTCGGCTTCTTCCAGATCGTAAACGGTCATTCCGGCCTGAATCGCCATCGCGATGACATCGATTCGTTTATCGACTCCTTCGCCTCCGACTCCCTGTGCACCCAGGATTTTTCCGTCTTCCGGAGAGAACAGCAGCTTGAGAGTCATTCCTTGTGCGCCTGGAAAGTATCCTGCGTGATGGGCGGGATGTATGTAGACTTTTTCGTAGTCAACTTCGAATCGCCTGGCTGCTTTCTCGCTGAGACCGGTCATTGCAGCCGACATGCCGAATAGTCCGACGATGGCTGTTCCCTGTGTGCCTCGATACTCGCCTGACCGACCGAAAATATGTTCGGCTGCCAGTCTTCCCTGGCGATTGGCGGGACCAGCCAACGGAACCTGTGTCGGGTTGTTGGTGATAAAATCGTAGGTTTCAACCGCATCGCCAACAGCGTAAATATCTGGATCGCTCGTTTGCATCTGCTTGTTGACCTTGATCCCACCACGGGGACCGACTTCCAATCCGGCCTCAATGGCCAGCGTGTTTTCTGGTCGAACTCCCACAGAAAGTAGCACGAAATCCGCAAGTTCGTGTTCCCCTGATGTCAGGGTCACCTTCAAACCTTTGTCAGTCTTTTCGATGGTCTCCTTGGTGTCGCACAGTCGTATTTTTACTCCTTTTTCTTTGAGCTTTTTCAGGATCGGTTGTGTCATTTCCTTATCCAGAGGGGGCATGATCTGATCCCCCAACTCAAGCAGTGTCGTTGCGATTGAGCGGTTGATCAGATTCTCGGCCATTTCCAGACCGATGAAGCCGGCTCCGACAATGACCGCGTGTTTTGCTCCCTTCGTAACAGCATCGAGCAGTCGGTCGGCGTCCTGCAAATCGCGCAGTGTGTAGACGCCGGGCAGGTCTGCTCCGGGAACAGGAGGAACAAAGGGTTTTGCTCCCGGAGAAAGAATCAGCTTGTCGTACGATTCGGTCGAAGTGGTCCCGGTTTCCAGATCACGTGCGGTGACTGTTTTGTTTTCCCGATTGATCGAAACAACTTCAGTTCTCGTTCGAACATCGAGACGAAAGCGCTGCTGTAGCAGCTCCTTGGGAGCGACCAACAACTTCTGGCGCTCCGCGATCTCACCACCGATATAATAGGGAAGACCGCAGTTGGCAAAGGAGGGGTCATGCCCCCGCTCAAAAAGAACAATCTCCGCATCTTCAGATAGCCGCCTGGCCCGCGCCGCTGCCGATGCTCCTCCCGCAACCGCTCCTACAATAACAATCTTCACAACTGTTCCTCCTCAAACATGCAGAAACCGACTTCATGGATTGCCCACCGATTACGATGATGCACTGCAACTCTCCTGTACCTGGTTCCAAGGCATCCTGGCAAGTATCATTCCCATTCCACAGGTGTCGGTGAGACCCGCGAATACCAATCCTGCACCAACGAACGAAGGCAGAATAATCCAGTTGATGTTCACCGTCACGGCCAGGATGCAGCCCAGCATCACAAGCAGTCCCGCAGCAATCCGAACCTGCCTTTCCAGGGACATGACCTTCTTACCCCGCACGACCGGGAGTCCTGCATCGACACAGGCAGCTGTTCCACCTTCTATATTGTAAACGTCGGAAAAACCAGCCGCTTCAATTTTCTGACAGGCCATTTGCCCCCGGCTGCCAGATTTGCAGATGACGTACAACGGCTGTTCCGATGCCCCATTCCGGGAAGCAATCAGCTTTTCCGGATTGAGTCGATCCAGGGGCACGTTCTTTGCAAATTTAACGTGAACCTCCTGGAATTCCGCCGGCGTTCGAACGTCGATCAACTCCAGTGACGGGTTGTTTTTGTGCAGAGCTTCCAACTGCTGAGGTGAAATTGTCTCGACCATCGTCATCGCTCCTTTCTTGTAACTTGAGAATCGCCTCTGTTGATTTGTCCCGAAATAACTTGAAATGGATACCGGGGGGTTACTGATCGCCAAATCGACTAATGATACAGCCCATGATCTTCTCCAAATGCGGCTCTGCGATATGGTAATAGCGGAAACGTCCCTGCTTCTCGGAATCAAGAAACCCACAACGCTGCATCAATCGTAAATGCTCCGAAGCCATGTGGCTCGGTATATCACAAGCCTCCGCCAATTGACCGACCGTATAACTCCCTTTCATCAACATTTGCACGATACGCAAACGGCACGGGTGGGCCAATGTTCGCAAACACTCCGCAGCCGCTTCCAAATTGGGCATCGAAACAAGTGTCGAATCTGAATGACTGGACTTCGTTCCCATAACCTCCTCCTCGATATTTGCCCGCAGTCTATTATATCGGGATGTATCGACATGTCGAGTAGTCTTTTGATTGTTTTTTTAAAAAAATGCCATTTTACCTGTCTGGGGACTACTCCCGATCATGCATCGGTTTCGTTCTGGCGACTCGGGATATGTGATTTGGCCGAGATTAGCGCATCGGTGACTTGCGGATCTTCGTCTGTGTAAATCGCCTGGTTTTATCATACCTCAAAGCGGCACAGCGATATCCTTTATCCCCACAAATACCTGAGCGGTAGGCCGCCTGCCCTCCGGTATTTTGATATCACCTGATCTTCTCTGGACGTGGCCACTACCGGACGGTTTGTGCTGTTGCCGCTTTCACTGTCGGGCCGCTTGCGAGAAAACTGTTGTTAAACCGGGCGGTTTGTAACACGAGAGTAACTCCGCGAAGCGACGGAGATGGCTCAGACGCGGCCAACTTGATGAGATTCTTCATTCTGGAGATCGGGTCTACGGGTTTCCGGCAGAACTGATGTCAGCGGGTGAGCACCAGTTGCTTTGACTGGAGCTTCCGGTTTGAAGTACCATTGGGACCACTTTGGGTGAAATAATGACTGTGAAATATTGACTGCTCTTCATTTCGTGCAGCGTCACATGCTCAATCTCTACCTGGAGGCCCATCATGCCAGCAGCGATACCTGGAGAGGAAACTTGCTCCCGGAGAGACTTACGTGTGATTTTTTCTGTAATCGTATTTTGCCTGTCCGTATATTCCAGTGACGCAGTTTTCGCCGCCGGGAAATCAGACGGTCCCAATATCCTGCTTATTCTGGCTGATGATCTGGGTTATGGTGACCTGGCGATTCATGGTAACGACAAGATAGATACGCCAGAACTCGACCGCCTGGCAAGGCAGTCTGCGCGATTCGATCGCTTTATGGTATGCCCACTCTGTTCCATGACTCGTGCGACACTGCTGACGGGACGGTACAATCTGCGGACCGGCTGCGCATCGGTCACCAGAGGTGTGGAATCTGTCCGCCCCGAGGAGGTGTTGATTCCCGAAGTGCTCCACCCGGCAGGGTATGTAAGCGGTTGTTTCGGAAAATGGCACATTGGCGAAAATTATCCTTCTCATCCACGCGGTCAGGGCTTTGACGATTTTTTCGGAATGCCTCAAGGGCATTGGGATAATTATTTCGATCCCGTTCTCGAAAAAAACGGGAAGATGGTTCCGACAAAAGGGTTTATCACCGATGTCCTGACTGACGCCGCGATGCGTTTTATCAGCGAGAACCGCAAGCGTCCGTTTTTCTGCTATCTCCCCTATAACGCCCCCCATACACCGATGCAGATCGCTGATCGTTATTACGACAAATACAAAGCGCGGGGACTCGATAACAAGCCAGCTGCAGTTTATGGATTGGTGCAGAATATCGATGAAAATGTGGGGCGTCTTTTAAGGCATCTCGATAACTTGGGCCTTACAGATAATACCGTTGTCATTTTTCTCTCCGATAACGGAGCAGAGGGGCCTCAGGGGAGTCGTTTCAATGCCGGGATGCGCGGAATGAAGGGGAGTGTGCATGAGGGAGGGGTGCGTGTGACGATGTTTATCCGTTGGCCCGGGAAAATTGAAGCAGGCAAAGTGCTTCCCCAACTGGCGGGGCATATCGATTTACTGCCGACGATCGCCCAGTTGTGTGAAGTGGATCCTCGCCGAGCGAAGACAAAACCGCTCGATGGACGTTCTTTGGTGCCTCTGCTGTTTGGCGATGAGAAGCAATGGCCCAAAGATCGCATGATCTTTACACGCAATCCCGGTTGGAAAGCTCTGGTGGGAGCATCGGGAAAACCGATTGTTGAAAATATCAGGAAACCATTTCCGGGGTCTGTTCGTACCGAGCGATGGAGGTGCGTCAACGAAGGAGAGGGTTGGCAGTTGTTCGATATGCGAAATGATCCGGGGGAAACTGATAACATCGCGGCGGTGCACCCGAAAGTTGTTGCCCGTCTCTCAGATGCTTACATGGCATGGTTCAAGGATGTGACGACTGTTCCGATCACTCGCCCCGTTATTCAGGTCGGATATCCGGAGTGGCCCGAAGTAAAACTGGCCGCCCCGGAAGCCTATTTCACGGGGAAGATTCGCTGGTACAATCGCTGGGGTTTTGCCCACGATTGGCTGACCGACTGGAGCGAGAC
>JALWSL010000412.1 GCA_027080405.1 Planctomycetaceae bacterium | reverse complement strand
AGCTGAACGTCAACGGCGGCGCAATCGCGCTTGGTCATCCTGTGGGAGCAACCGGTGCCCGATTGATTTTGACGAATCTGCGGGCATTGAAGCAGCAGGATCTCTCACACGGTCTGGTCAGCCTGTGCGTGGGCGGCGGTCAGGGTGTTGCGTTGTGGCTCGAACGGGCTTGAACATTTAACCTTCGGTTTCCAACGAAGAATTTCCTATGGCAGAACATTCTCCACTGACTGATCCTGTCCCACTGACCGATGAGGAACGGGCTACCTACGAATGGCAAATGTGGGTTCCCGGCTTTGGGGAACTCGGCCAGGAATCGCTCAAAGGCGCATCGGTTCTCGTTTCGCGCTGTGGCGGTCTGGGATCGGTTGTCGCTTACGAACTGGCAGCAGCCGGGATCGGAAAACTCGTGGTTGCCCATGCGGGAAATGTCAAACAGAGCGATTTGAACCGACAGCTTTTAATGACGCACAACTGGCTCGGTAAACCTCGTATTGAATCGGTTGAAAGACGATTGAAAGAGTTGAATCCGCGTCTGGAGATCGTTCCTTATGCAGAAAATATCAATGAAGAAAACGCAGCCGGCATTGTTGAACAGGTCGATCTCATTATCGATTGTGCGCCCCTGTTCGATGAACGCTTCGCGATGAATCGTCAGGCTGTCTTGCAGAACAAGCCGATTATCGAATGCGCGATGTACGATTTGGAAGCACAAATCACGACGATCATTCCGGGAAAGACACCCTGCCTGGCGTGCCTGCATCCGGTTGACCCTCCACAATGGAAACGGGAGTTTCCGGTCTTCGGTGCCGTCTCCGGAACAGTTGGATGCATGGCGGCGATGGAAGCGATCAAGGTCATTTCAGGACTCGGGGAGCCTCTTTATTCACAAATGCTCGCGTTCGATTTACGGGACATGACGTTTCGCAAATGGGCCATTTCACGAGACAAAAACTGCAACATTTGCAGCAGGCTGTTTGCGGATTGATCCCAGGAAGCAGTGCAGTTGGCAGGCCACGATTTCACACCGATTCTGTCCAGATCAGACGGGGAATTATTATGAGATTATTTACGTTCGCTTTCATTATCTGCCTGATTCCCTTTTCTCCGTTTTTTGTTGAGGCAGCAGACTGGCCGATGTGGCGGCACGACACAGCGCGCAGCGGAGTGACATCTGAAAAGCTGCCCGATGAAATTCATCTGCAGTGGTCCCGTGAAACCCCCACAGCGAAAGTAGCCTGGCCGAATGAACCGCGACTGCAGTTCGATGCGGTCAACGAACCGATCGTCGTCGGAAAGACGCTGTTTGTCGGTTCCTCGTACGACGGCAGTTTGCGTGCCTTCGATACTGAAACTGGTGATGCGAAATGGACCTTCTACACTGATGGCCCGATCCGCTGCGCCCCGGTTGCGTGGAATGGCAAAGTCGCCGTCGGTTCTGATGATGGCTATCTTTACTGTCTGGATGCAGCCACGGGAGAAGAAAGATGGAAAGTGCGCGGAGCACCGGCCAAACGTCCCGATTACCGTCAGTTGGGAAATGCCCGGCTGATTTCCTACTGGCCTGTTCGAGGTGGTGCGGTTTTGAAAGATGGTGTCATCTATTTCGGAGCCGGCATCTGGCCTTCAATGGGCGTATTCATCATCGCGGTCGATGCGGAGACAGGCCAACTGAAATGGCGAAACAGTGAAGTCGGCTATATCAAACAGGTGCGTATCGACCATAACTACCTCAGCGAAGCCGGATTATCACCTCAAGGCTATTTTCTGTTTGCAGATGGGAAACTGCAGGTGCCCAACGGTCGTTCGATGCCAGCCGGTTTCGAGCCGGACACAGGCAAACTCGTGCAATACGTGCAAGGGTATCGCAATGGTGATTCACGAGTGACCGCCGGCGGTAAATTCCTGTTTGTGGGAGAAACCGGGGTTGTCAACGCCGAAGATGGGAGAGAAGTCGGGGATCGCTGGAAATCGGCCGGAAAAGAGGCCCCGAAATCGTGGAGTACACCGAAGCGCGATCTGTTTGAAGGGCCATTCTGGGGCTACAAGTTCATGCCCGGCTTGAACTACCGTTCCGTCTTCGATCACGGGCTATCTTACGGAATGCAGGGCGAATTTCTATACGCCTACAATCTGAATAAAACGGAAACATCTCTTTACGACAAAAAGGTAGGGGAAAGAACGTATCATCCCGCAAAGTGGGAGGCTGAAAAACTGTGGGACCGATTTTATGTAGAGGGCAATAAAGGGGCGACTTCGAAATGTTTGATCAAGGCGGGAAATCGGCTCTACACGCACGTCAATAAAACATTGGTTGCCATCGAACTTGCGAAAGAAGATAAAACGAAGCCGAAACTTGTCTGGAAGAAACAGCTTGAAGACGTCCCCGGCAGTTTAATCGCAGCGGATGGCAAACTGATTGTCGCTTTGACCAACGGTAAAATCCTCTGCTTTGGCGGGAAGCAGACCTCAGCCAAAGGGCATCCTTTCCCGAAAAAGGAACTGGCCAGGCAGTCTGTCTTGGCGAGCGAACAGGTCTCCCACATTCTGGAGCAATCGAAAGTCGATGAGGGATACGCGATCGTACTGGGACTGGATCAGCCGGGAATGGTGGAAGAACTGCTCACCCGCTCGAAACTGAAACTGATCGTAGTTGATAATAACCGCGACAGAGTAAACATTCTGCGACAACAACTTGCAGAAGCAAATCTGTATGGAACCCGTGCCGAACTGTTTGTGGGCGATCCGGAAACATTCCGCTTCCCGCCCTATCTGGCGAATTTGATCATTCATCCTGCCGCAGAGACGACAAAACCGATTTCAACAACCGCCCTGTCCCGGTTCTATGAAGTGTTGCGTCCTTACGGAGGAACCTTGTGGTTGCAGGGGGCTTCGAAACAGTTGGATCAACTCAAACAGCAGATCGTCCGTCAGAAACTTGCTTCGGCCGAATTGGCGCAGGAAAGCGAGTCGCTTCTCATTCGGAAAGTGGGGCCCCTGCCCGGTTCTGCCGACTGGACGCATGAAGGAGGGGATGCGGGAAGAACCTACTTTTCACGTGACGATCTGGTGAGGGCACCACTCGGAATTCTCTGGTATGGGGACGGGCCGGATCATGGTTTCTACAAACATAAGGATTACGGCCGCGGTGTGAAACCACAGGTCGCAGGAGGGCGAATGTTCGCCTTCGATGATATCCGGCAGCTGCTTAGTGGTATCGATGCCTACACCGGGCGTCTGCTCTGGAATTTTGAAACAGGAACTCCCTATGTCCGGTTCGCCTCTCTGCCCGATGGAGTCTTCGTCGGACGGAACGGGAAATGCGACCTGTTGAACCCGGCTACCGGGGCAATCGAAAAAACGTATTCCTGCCAGTTTGATCGAAAACCGACTGATGCATGGGGCGTGGTGGATGTGCGCGTCACAGATGCGCATCTGTTTGTCGCGATGGGAAAAGATCTGCCTCCGGGACATTCGCATCCTGCCATTGAATCCGGCCTGTGGGATTGCGAAGCGCTGTTTGCATTCGACCGAAAAAGCGGCAAACAATTATGGGTGAAGTTTCCTGAACACCGCTACAACATTCACGCCATGGCCATCGGGGGAGGCTCGGTTTTCGTGACCGATTCGATGGCACCGTTGGAAGCTGACCGGCTGAAACGACGGGGCACCCTACCGAGCGAACTGCCTTCGGTTACCTACGCATTCGATGCCACCACCGGAAAAAAACAGTGGGAATACAAAACCAGGTACGATTTCAAGGCGATGACCGGGCGTGGCCCACTCGCTATCCGTCCCTACGACGACTGGGTCTGCTTCTCACAGAAAAAGCAGATTGTGCTGCTTGGCAAACTGTATCAGGCAATCGCCATCGATGCAAAAAGCGGCAGAAAATTGTGGGAAAAGCGCGCAGGACTGCAGCCCATTATCATGCGGGAAGATACGTTTATCAACCAGGCCGGAAACCAGTACGATCTGGAAACTGGTGAGATGGTCAACAAATCGCGACTGTTCACCAGATCGGGAGGTTGCAACTACACCGTCGGGAACAAACATCTGCTATTCCTGCGAAACAAATGCGCCTCCTATGTTGATGTGGAAAGCCACAAAGAGTACAGCTTGCGAAATCTACGTTCCGGGTGCAGCAACTCACTTGTCGCAGCAGACGGATTGTTGAATGTCCCCTGTTTTTCTACCGGTTGCGTCTGCAATTACCCGCTGCAAACGTCGTTTGCCATGAAATATATGCCGGAAGCTGAAGAATGGGGTGGGCAAACAGCGTTTGAACTGATCAAACCGGAAAATCAGGCGTCCACGCAAAAGTGATTGCCTTCTGTTTGAATGCGTTGCCAGTGTATCGAAAACCCCATAAACTGCGGAGCAGACCGAAATGACAAAATCCCCCGGCACCAGCGATCTGTTTCGATCACCCAAACTGGAATTCAGATCCGGAAAACGGTATCACTGAGGGCGACCTTCAATGCTCGAGATCATTTTTTATCACAAATCTGAATAGCCATAATGGAACTCGACCGAGACGATGAATACACCTTGCTCCCCCTGTTCCCAAATGCGTACTTTCCTTGTCAATGTACTGGTAAAAAAAGGAATGTATGAATTTGAAGCCGAACTGACAGCTGATCGACTGATTGACGCAGACCGCCTGGGCAGACACTCCGAAGGTTGTGCCAGTCTTCCCGGTCATGTCTATTCCATTGATACCGGCGATGTCGACCCGAGAGCGATTTCGATCCAAAAAACAGAAACCCCGGCGATCAGTTTTTTCGACGCGAACGAGGGAATGGGACACGTTGCAGCGACCAAGGGGATGGAACAGGCGACCGAAAAGGCCAAAGAACTGGGAGTTGCCATTGTTGTGATTTCAAATTCCCAGCGTTTGGGTTCGCCTCTGGTTTACGCCCGTCTGGCAGCGTTGAAGGGAATGATCGGCGTTTGCGTCACCAGCACGGCTAATGAATCACATGTAGAAGCCTTCGGAAGCCAGCACCCGCTTTTTGGCCGTCAACCTTTTGCTTATGCCCTGCCCTATCAGGGAAATACAGTCGGGTTCGATTTTTCATTTGAAGCCGACCTCGGCAGCGAAATCCTCATTCCGAATGAACTTTCTGGCCCGTTCGGATTGTTGCACGCAGTTCTGACATGCGGCCTGACTGGTCAAAAAATGCCTTCCGAAAAAACACGCGGTCCCGCGCTGGAACGTACCGAACATTTTTTAATGGCGATCAATCCTGCCTGTTTTGCCGGTACCGATACCCTGGAAAAGAAACTGATTGATCTGGGGG
>JALWSL010000411.1 GCA_027080405.1 Planctomycetaceae bacterium | reverse complement strand
GCGCTATCGAGAACCCAAAGCCCGGGAGTATCAAAAGAGACGGACCGCTTTTCAGGTTCCACGGATCATCGTACGTCGGCGTCGTCTTCGGCGGTAGCGATGGGTGAAACGGTCGCCATCTTCGGCTTCTGCGAAGAAGGATCCAGCCAGCAACTTGTAAAAGAACAACAGCGTGAACGCCCCCCCGGTCGCAACAACAGAACCGATAATCGAAACAGGCGTCACGTGAGCTTCCGGATAAAAGTAGGCAAGCGTGCCGCAACCGATTACTGCTCCGCCGATTCCCATCATCATGGTGGAGACTGCGCCACCCGGATCGCGCCCCGGCATGATCGCCTTGGCTGCCAATCCGACAAGCGTGCCGAAACCGACCCAGACAAGCATTTCATTCGCGGCATTTTCTGCCACCAACATGATTTCCTGTTGTGTCATCCTCGCCCCCGTTACAATATGCCAGAATATGCACGCCAGAATACGCAACTTATGTTGAGAGATGGAGCACCTGTGTTGAAAAGAAATCCCCCCGGAATTCTCCTGCGGCAAAAAGTCCCTCAATATTGCTCCTTTGAAAGTGCACCTGGCTCTGTACACTCCCGAAAAAGGGACACTATCTGCTAAGATCGGTAAAATTGGTACGGAAACTTTGTTGATTTCTCAATCATTTCATGGTATTATACTTTAGTATATCAATGAATAAATCTACACAACCAGAAAGGTAGTTTTGATGGCCAAGGCTCGCGGACAGAATAAATCATCGGCTCAGAAGAACGACAATTCGGGAAAAGTGCTGGACAACGCATTGGGACAAATCGAGAAAGCGTTCGGCAAGGGAGCCATCATGAAGCTTTCTGATTCTGGAGCAGCTGTCTCCGGGATTCCAACTGGCGCGTTGTCACTTGATCTTGCCTTGGGAGGACACGGTTTCCCCCGTGGCCGCATCATTGAACTGTTCGGCCCGGAATCGAGCGGGAAAACAACACTCGCACTGCACGCGATCGCCAATGCCCAAAAAGCGGGGGGCGTAGCCGCATTTGTCGATGCGGAACATGCCCTCGACCCAGCCTGGGCCAAACGTCTGGGGGTCAATCTGGAAGACTTGCTCGTTTCACAACCTTCCTACGGGGAGGAAGGTTTACAGATCGCGGAAATGCTGATCAAATCGAATGCTGTTGATATCATCGTCATCGATTCCGTTGCAGCGCTTGTTCCGAAAAAGGAACTGGACGGGGAAATTGGCGATTCACATGTCGGGTTGCAGGCTCGCATGATGTCCCAAGCGATGCGAAAGTTGACCGGAGCCATTTCAAAAGCGGAAACGACTGTCATCTTTATCAATCAGATTCGCGAGAAGATTGGTGTCATGTTCGGCAGCCCGGAAACGACCCCCGGTGGTCGCGCCTTGAAGTTCTATTCTTCCTGCCGAGTCGATGTGCGAAAGATTTCCAGCCTGAAAGACGGCGACGAGGCGATCGGAATTCGCATGAGAGCGAAAATTGTCAAGAACAAGGTTGCCCCGCCGTTCCGTGTTGCGGAATTCGATATGCTCGGCTCATGCGGGATCAGTTTCGAATCGGACATCATCGAATTGGCTGCGGCAGAAAAAATTGTTGATCGCAGCGGCAGCTGGTTCAGTTATGGCAAAGTCCGTTTGGGACAGGGTAAGGAAAAGGCCCGTCAATTTTTGGTCGAAAATCCGGAAATAACCGAGGAACTCAAGCAAAAGATCCTTCAGGCGAAAGGCCTTGCCCCTACGCCGGAGGAAGCCGCCAGCGAGCCCGTTCCCGAGGCATCGACCGCATAGCCGGCGTAGACAGCCGCAAAACTTTCTGGAAAACCGCGATCGAGCCTTCTGAACTTTTCACTCAGGAAAACAATACGGATGGACTCCCGGGATGCCGGGGTGAAACTCGGCAAAACGGCGAGGATGATGGTTGAAGATGGTCTTGGAGCAGAAACAGAAATCGTGTAGATTGTCCGTCCCAGACTGTCGGTTTGATGGTCGGAACAGGCGGTCCAAGTTGCGCCCTTTTTCCTTTGTGATCGTTGTATGACACACTTTTTCGACTATTCTTTGAACGCTCTGATCTGTCAAATCAGGACGACAGTCTTGCTTTGTCTTGGAGCGGCTCTTTTGACGGGATGCCAAGGGGCGAAAAACAAAATCCTGCCGAAAAAAAATGCGGGGATCATCTATGACACCTCGCTCTACAAGCCGGCATCTGACAACGAAGAGACCAGAAATTCTGTCTTCGCCTCCCATTTTCGGCAACTACATGAGCGATACCATTTGACTCTGGCAGAGCCGGTTGCCGTCACAAAATGGAGTTCAGAGGAATCAACCTGGCAAATATTTTTTGCAAGTAATCGTGGTGGCAGGACGGCGGCGAACGTCGTTCCTGCTTCGATTGATCGTGTCGCAGAATATTTTGGAAATGACGCTCTGACAACGTTCCGTTTGGGAGTGGCCGAGGTTACTATTCCCGGTCGGCAACGAGGCATCAGCCCCAAATCGAAATCGGACAGAAAAAAACTTCTCGGCGTGCTTCCAGTCTCCTTTGGCAAAAAGGAAGACAAGCGTGTTGCCCGCATTGACTGGATACGGGAATTGGAAACCAACTCGTTTTTTCAACAGCTCAACAGCCAGATTTCACGTTCACCCGGAAAGGATCTGTTGCTCTTCGTGCACGGTTTCAATGTTGACTATGCTTCGTGTCTGATTCGAGGAGCGCAAATATCCCTCGATTTGCCCTTTAATGGTGCCGTCTGCTGTTACAGTTGGCCTTCACAGGGTGGAATTGCACATTACAAAAATGACGAGCAGATCAGCCAGCAATCAACTGGCCCATTTACCGAGTTTTTGATGAACCTGGTCGACAATATCCCACAGGAAACAAAAATTCAAATTGTTGTCCACAGCATGGGAAACCGCGTCGTCATGCGAGCGCTAAATCGTATGCCGGCGAGTCAAACGGGAAAAAAACCGTTTGAAAATGTTGTCCTATGTGCACCAGATGTGGGGCTTTCGCAGTACCGTGCGCTTATTGAAGGAGTGAAGCAGCAATCCAGACGGGTCACGCTATATGTTTGCAGAGGTGACACGGCACTGGCTGCTTCGAAAGCGATTCATTCTGAACAGCGCGCAGGGGATGCGTCGCCTCCTGTTGTCATCGAGGGAGTCGAAACAATTGATTGTTCTCCGGTTGATCTGAGCTTCATGGGACATTCCTACTACGGTGGAAACATCAGCGTCCTGAGTGATCTGTTTGCGATTATCAAAGAGGGGAAGCAGGCCGATCAGCGGGAGTGGCTGACAAAAATGGATAACGCACAACAACAGCCATTTTGGCGATTCACATCGCAACCAACGCCAATTTACTGGACCTGGAATTTCAAAAAGCCTATTCTGCAGCGGCCCGCAGAAAAAATCTCCGGAAACAGTCAAAAAGCCGGTTCTGCCTCCAGATAGCACATCCCGATCCCCAAGCTTCCTGTACTACCAACGGTTGAAGTTTACGAACGGTGAGAAAACTTTTGAAAATCTCATTATTGGTTACGGCGGTCAGAACAGTCCAGCCGTGCCGGGTAATCAAGCATGATTAAAAGCCACACGACAGAAATACGAGTCCGGTACAGCGAAACCGACGCGATGGGTTTTCTGCACCACGGCAATTATCCAAGTTACTTCGAGGAGGCCCGCACCGATCTGTTCCGCGTCAACGGCGGTGATTATCGGGCAATGGAAGAGGGTGGTTTTTACTTTGTTGTCGTAGATATCTCCATCCGTTACCGCAAACCCGCCCGATATGATGACATCCTGGCTGTTACCGTGACCCTTGATGCCGCAACTCCCGCCAGACTTAAACATTCCTACCAGGTTATGCGCGGCGAAACGCTGATCGCAGAAGGAACAACGCAGTTGGCCATGGTCGACGGCAGTGGTCGGGTACAAAAAATTACCTCCGATGTTCCCGGGATTGGATGATCCCCGATAAAAACAGCCGGAAACAGGAATCGAAACGCCGACCTTGAGACCGGATTCGGAACCAACTCTGCAATCATGCCAATCATGCCCCGTTTTCAAAACAACAGATCGGGGAAAACAGGGAGTCAATCCGCTCAACTCATTTATGAAAAATGGGTATGAGCGTGACAGGCATGAACGACACACGCGAACATCACCCTGGTTCATTTTCATCATTCCTGCCAATTTTGAAAAAATGATGTCCCCTGCTCCTCCGTATTTCCGCTTGGCAGGGCGGACGCCTCTCTCAAACGCGGGAAAACATCGAATGACGCCGAGAAGTGCAAATGTTTTTACTGATGATTCACTCCCGGTCACGTTGAATGTTATGATGAATCCTGATCTATGATTGCAGTTTTCAACTCAAATGAGGTAGAAAGGGTGTTTCTGCCAGATACGATGTTGACAGCGGCGCATGTTTGGCAGCACTTATTACCCAGCACGACTGCTCTGTTCTGACCGCCGTAACCAAAATGAGATTTTCAAAAGTTTTCGCACCGTTCGTAAACTTCAACCGTTAGTAGTATAGAATAGCTTCTGGAATTGATGACCAGTTCCCATTCGAATGTATCCAGGCTGGAGCAGTTGATTCAACGGTACCTGTTACCTTTGATTGCGCTGGCGTATTTGCTTTCGGCAATTCAGCCGGAGTTGGGAATCTGGTTGAGAACCCATCAGCTTCTCGGTTACGGAAAAAGCCCGTTGGGCGAAATAACTTCGGTGCACCTGTTGCTTGCGGGGCTACTGTTCAATACGGGACTTGCCGTTCCGCTGCAAGAATTGATCTGGTTGGGACGACACCCCAAAACGGTACTGCTGGGACTCTCGATCCGGCTGACGGCCTGCGGGTTGATCATGTTGCTGCTTTTGGCCGGCGGTTCCCTTTTGAGTGGTCTGTTCTGGAATGCGATGTTGCTCGGCCTGATTCTGGTGATGGTGATGCCGGTTGCCAATTCTTCTGCGGGATGGTCACACCATTCCGATGCCAATGTCGGCTTGAGTATTTCCCTGATTCTCGTCAGTGTGATTCTCAGCCCGCTGTTGGTTCCCGGTCTGCTACAATTGGCCGGGAAGCTGGCTCAGGAAAATGCCTCCATCAGTTACTCGTCGCTAGCCAACAACTATGCCGGATCATTTGTAATGCTCTGGGTGATTCTGCCTGCTATCGCCGGTATCATCTGCCGGGCGGCATTTCTGCAGGAGCGTTATAATCGGTTCAAAACCGCGATTAAGGCGGGAACCTGCTTCTGCCTGCTTCTTCTGAATTCCGCCAATGGCGCGGTATCGCTTC
>JALWSL010000410.1 GCA_027080405.1 Planctomycetaceae bacterium | reverse complement strand
ATGTAACAGAGCTTTCAGAAGTCGATTCCGCAGGTGTGAATTTTCTGCTGGTCGCGATCTGTCAGGAATTGCAGATTCCTTCCCTGTTGACGACACAGGTCATCAATTGGGCACGTAGCAGCGTTCAGGAACTGGATGTCGCCCGGCGAATGGTCAAATACGCCCTCGACTATCAACAGATACCGAAACATCTCGATTCCAGTTTGGTGGTGCTGCGGGATCCGTATCTCTATCATCGTTCACAGCAGGAACTGGAGCAGTTGGCCGCGAAAATCAGGGATCCGAATTTTCGCATCTTCGCCGAACAGGACGGCTTGCATTTGATGAACCGTGACGGTCATTGGGTCGGAGACGATCCCTTTGAACTGTTTCAGCAAATTCAACAGAAATCGCAAATCGATGCTTCTCACGCTTTTTACCTCGGTTATGAAATGGCGCTGGCGGAGATGGCCCGACAACTCGGTAAGCAATACACTCAGGATGAAGGACTCGACTGGGGAGCCTTGAGTCGGGAAAGCAGGCCACACAGAAGCCGGCACAAACAGAGTTAGCAGAGAATCTTTACCAGAAAACAGTTAGCAGAGAACGTAGACGGTATATGAGCGGACGGTATGTTGAATTGGATCACCACCTCACTCCCTGCGAGGTGTTGGAAGCGTCTCGGGAACTCTCCTGGCCGGTTCTGCTGGAATCGGCACGGTATCACCCCGAACGCGGCAGGTATTCCTACTTTTCCGCTGATCCAGTAAAAACATGGACTCGCGAGAAAGCGACGTACGGCGAGGAACCTTTTTTTGAAATGCGGGAGACCCTTCAGGAATTCAAATCATCGTCACTGCCGCATCTTCCCCCTTTCCAGGGAGGGTTGATTGGTCTGCTCGGTTATGAATTGGGACATTGTTGGGAACGGTTGCCCGAAGTTCCACGTGATGATTTTTGTACTCCCGCTCTTGCAGTTGGTTTGTACGATTGGGTTATCTGTTGGGATCACCAATTGAACAAGGCCTGGTTGCTTGTTCGCGAGGAACCTGCGCTGCTTCCCGGACGTCCCCGACTGGAAGAACGTCTCGCACAGCTCAATTCCTGTCTTGTTGCAGATGACAATGGAAAACAGGAAATCGATTCTGCACGGGCGGAACTTTTGCCACCGGGCAGGGCAGAAAGCAGCTTCACCCGCCAGCAGTATTTGGAGGCCGTCCGGAAAGTAATCGAGTATATTCAGGCAGGCGATATTTATCAGGCGAATCTTTCCCGCAAATTGATTTATTCGTATTCAGGGACATCCTGCCAGCTATATGAGGCTGTCCGCCGTTCCAATCCCGCTCCTTTCGCAGCCTGTTTCAAGCCATCCGAACAGTGGGCGATGATCAGTGCTTCCCCCGAGCAATTTCTTCAAGTTGAAAACAGATGCGTGGTAACCCGTCCGATTAAGGGAACACGGCCGCGCTGGAGAGCCAAGGATACCGATTTGATGCAGGCGTTGGCATTGCAAGCCGCCGAGAAAGACAGAGCGGAAAATACAATGATCGTCGATCTGATGAGAAATGATCTTTCAAAAGTCTGCAAGCTCGGCAGCGTCCAGGTTCCACGCTGGTGTGAATTGGAATCGTTTGAAAGAGTCCATCATCTTGTTTCAGAAGTGACCGGCGAATTGAGCGAGGGCAAGGATATTTGGGATCTGTTCGCCGCGACGTTCCCGGGCGGATCGATCACGGGAGCTCCGAAAATTCGAGCCATGGAGATCATTTCAGAACTGGAACAAATCGCTCGGGGCCACTACTGCGGTTCTCTTTTTGCCGCAGGATTCAACGGGACACTGCAGTCGAGCATTCTTATCCGCTCACTCATATTGAAAAACGGGCGCGTCCAGTGTCCCGTAGGAGGCGGAATTGTCGCCGATTCCATTCCCGAAAACGAGTACACAGAAACCGAACACAAAGCCGCCGGACTACTTGTAGTCAAGTAAAACCCCGTAGTCAGAAAAACGTAGCCAGATAAAACCCGTAGTAGCCAGTTAAACCTGCTTGTATCCAAAAACAAAATCCGTCCGGTGATTGACACATAATCGCACCAATGTGGCGGACGGGTTCGGGTTTTCAAACGGCCTTCAAACTGCTCTCAAATTGCTGCCGAATTGCTACCGAACAGGGCACCTCTATTTCAAACCGAAAACGGTATCCATATTGGCGGAAATTTCCTTGAGTCTGTTGAGATCCCCCCCGCCAACTTCCGCGGCGGCCCAGCCGGCGTAATTGATTTCCAACAGAGCCTTCCGCACGTCTGCCCAATCGAGATCACCTTCACCAATTTTTGTGAACCTGGACTTCGCGCGCGAAAATCCTTTCAGATCAAGTTTGATGATTCGTTTGCCGAGTTGCCGAATCCAATCACCCATACTGCCGTATTTCCAGTGATTTCCGATATCGAATTGCATGCCGACATACGGGGAATTGAATTCATCAACATATTTGACAAATTTGTCAGCCGTCTGGTCATGGCCACCGTCGTGATCGTAACAGAACTGGTTCCAGACATTTTCGATGGCGATCGAAACACCAAGCTCTGCAGCGAGCGGAACCGCTTTGGAGATGTTTTCTATTGATCGTTCCCATATTTCTTCTTCGGGGCCATCGGAACCTCGTCCGACAACCAACAGCAGGGTGTCTCCTCCCATCGCGTTGGTGTCGATCAGACCTTGCTTGAGTGACTTCAACGCCTGAGCGCGAACTTCCGCACTTGGATCGGTGTGGCGAACACTCCAATGCCCGGAGTTGACGGTTCCATCAACCGGTAAACCTGTTTCCGCAATCGCTTTTTTCACTTCCTCGACATTGGCGCCGGGGGCATTCATTTCGATGCCATCAAAACCCGCTTCTTTGGCAGCTCTGAATTTATCTGTCAGAGTGCCGGGCACCCCTACCATTCCAATTTTCAATGTTTTGAAAAGTCGGCCTTTAAGTGTGGTTGGCCGGGGAATCGAAGCCAGGCTGCTCAGTGAATTCGCTCCCAGCACTGCTGCTGATCCGAGCATTGCAGCAGTACCCTGTAGAAAATGACGTCTTTCCATATGTGATTGCATGTTCACACCTCTTTCTGTTTTATGCCTTTGAATCAGATGCAGAGTTCAGGATGATCGTTTCAGCACCACCCCCAGCATAACTGAAACCACAACCAAAATGCGACTGTCGTATCAGTCAATCCGGTCACTATTATCAAACATTTTTTATCAAATAATTCCTGCCCGAGCAAAACTCTGGCTGGATTGATCTGTAGGGAACATGGGGGTCACTGCCGGTTTAGCATTTAACCTGTGGTATTGCTGCTTCCTGCTTGAATCAATCTCACTGTTAATTTGTAGGGATCGTGAAGGCAGAATTGAATGGAAATCGGAAAACTCTTCCTGTTTTCCCAGATTTGCTTATGCTTCCCATCCCCCTCATAGTACGTTATAGTGAGAACCCGTATGATGGGACGAGTTTGTTCAAAATATATCAGTTGGGCCAAGAGATGTTTGCATCGTGCCGTGCTTGCCGGTGTAATGGAGTCGGGACAGGTTATACAGGATGTGAGAGTTAGACGAGCAAGACGAGTTCTCTCAATTCAGAGAAAAAGCAACATGACAACGGGGGGAAACGAACAATGAAGAAGTTTATCGCTGGGCTTGCTGTGTTTATCACAGTTGTGTCAGCTGGGGAGGCCTTTGCGGCCGGGTTGTGTGGAGCCTGTAATTACAACTGCTGCCCCACGGTCTCCTGTCGGCCAATTTCCTGTTACACCACTTGCAAGGTTCAAAGGCAGACCTGCTACCGCACCGTTTATGACAGGGTCTGTGAACCTCAACAGTATACGGCTTGCAGAACGGTCTACGACACCGTCTGTGAGGACGTTCAGGAAACCTGTTACCGCACAGAGTATCAGCAGATGGTGCGAACGGAAAAGTACACCGTTCAGCGTCCCGTTTTTGAAACGAGCTACCGTGAGCATCGCTATACGGTCAGAAAGCCTGTTTTTGAAACGTCGGAGCAGGTGCGAACCTATCAGGTACGTCGTCCTGTTTGGGAGACAAGTCAGCGACAGGTTCAGCGGGTTGTCTGCCGTCCTGTAACAGAAACCATTCAGCGACAGGTTTGTCGGATCGTTAACCGCACGGTAACTGAAACCGTCAACCAGACACGTTGCTACACGGTGATGCGTCCTGTGACAACTTATCGCAAAGTTCGCCGGGATTGCGGACGATGGGTCTGTCAGCCGGTTACACTTCCGGGACGGCTTGTTCCCCGCCGCGTTTGCGATCCTTGTGGCCGTGTTCGTATTTGCATGGTCCGTTGCCCCGGTATAACCGTTCAGCGTCGCGTCTGGTGTCCAAACATTGTTGAGCAGTCTATTCCGGTAACGCGTTATGTGCCCCAGGTCGTTCAACAATCCTGTCCGGTACAGGTGTGTCGGGTTGTTCCCGAAAGAATTGTCGAAAATGTCCCTGTCCAGGTAACCAGAATGCATCGGGAAGTCGTTTGTGAATCTGTTCCTGTTCGTGTTTGTCGTTGGGTAACCGAAACGAAAACAGAAAAGATTCCTGTTCGCACCTGCAAGATCGTCTGCGAAGAAAAAGTCTGTCGCATTCCGGTGAGAACCTGTAAAATGGTCTGCGAGGAAAAGACGCGAGAGATTCCCTACTGTGTTGCCAAACAGGTACCTTATACGGTAACCCGCAAGGTGACCCGCTGTGTGCCACGTCAGGAAACTTACACCTGCACAAGAATGGTAACCAAGTTGGTGCCTCGGCAGGTTGCTTATGAAGTTTGCAAGTTGGTACCCGTGACAGTCTGCAGCGATCCTTGCGGCAACACAAATGGCGGCTGCAGTTCCTGTCAGGGAAGTGGAAACGCCCACCAGTCGAATCGGGTCGCTCCTTCGCCCAAGCCTCCTGTACCCGTTCCGGATAACCTGGAAAACGCAAATTGAGCTTTTTGACAAGGTTTTTTGAAACCGATTTGAAACTGAAAATCAGACACGGGAATCTGTCGTTCAAAACAGGTTCCCGTGTTTTTTTATGCCCGCCGGCAGGTTATCATACATTCGTGCTGGCATCTGTGCTGGAATGTTTTTTGCCTGAAGAGGAAAGCGGGAATAAAATGATCTCATCAAAGTCGCATCATGTTTTACAGTTTGTTTTCCCTCTCGTTATCGCATTTTCTGCGCTTGGTACAACCGCAGAAGATGTAACCGCAGGGGAATCCGGGCAACCCCGATTTGAAAAAGTGGTTTTCTCGGACGATTTTTCCGCGCCAGGTTTAAGTGATGACTGGAAGGGGTATAAA